>CALJYH010000122.1 GCA_937984095.1 uncultured Gammaproteobacteria bacterium
AAGCATTAATTTTAAAGGGTCAGGCGGCATGGATGCCGCCTGTGGCGAGTCGAGACAAGGACGTCGAGTCTCGCCTTGCCCTTTGAAATTAATGCTTTTTCGGGAAGCCGCAGGCCACCCAGTCAGTCACAGGGGCCTTCATCGGTTGCCGTCGTTGGAATAGATACCATGTCCATAACGAAGGGAAGGCTAATCGGGGCTGGCGGGGATAATCGGGGTTTTGCTGACGACGTCTGCGTTTTGGGCGCGGTTGCGCAGGTAGTGATCCATCAGCACGATCGCGAGCATGGCTTCGGCGATGGGGGTCGCACGAATGCCGACGCAGGGATCGTGACGACCCTTGGTGCGAATTTCGACCGGGTTGCCGTCAACATCGACGCTTTTTCCCGGCAAGTGAATACTGGAAGTCGGTTTGAGCGCAATGCTGACCAGGATATCCTGTCCCGAGGTAATGCCTCCGAGGGTGCCGCCCGCATTATTCGATAAGAATCCGGCTGGCGTAATTTCGTCTCGGTTTTGCGTGCCCTTGAGTTCGATACTGCCAAATCCGGCACCAATCTCGATCCCTTTGACGGCATTGATACTCATCATGGCATGTGCGATATCCGCGTCAATGCGATCAAAAATCGGCTCTCCCAGACCCGGTGGCACACCACTCGCAAGCACCGATATCCTGGCCCCGATCGATTCGCCTTCCTTGCGCAACGCGTCCATGTATTGCTCCATCTCCGGGACCATTTCAGCATCCGGACAAAAGAAAGCATTGTTGTTGACCTCTTCCCAGTCGAAGTTGACCGGCTTCAGCGGCCCCAGTTGCGATAAATAGCCCCGCACCTGGATGCCACACTGCGCACTGAGGAACTTCTTGGCGATTCCGCCCGCTGCAACGCGCATCGCCGTTTCCCGTGCCGAAGATCGACCCCCGCCACGATAATCTCGAAAACCGTATTTCTGGTTATAACTGTAATCGGCATGACCAGGACGAAACTGGTTCATGATGGCGCTGTAATCTTTCGAGCGCTGATCCTGGTTATGGATCAGCAGGCAAATCGGTGTACCCGTGGTCTTGCCTTCGAAAGTACCTGACAGAATTTGTACCGTGTCATCTTCACGCCGCTGCGTGGTGTGTCGAGAAGTACCCGGTTTGCGTCGATCGAGATCGGCCTGCAGGTCTGACTCTTCGAGTGCAAGCCCGGGCGGACAGCCGTCTACGATGCACCCGATAGCAGTACCGTGACTTTCACCAAACGATGTCACTACAAATGATTTGCCGAAACTGTTTCCCGACATTGAACAGGCCCTATATTGAATTCCAAGGATTTAACACTAAGTAATAGCGTAATGTCCCATTCTACTAAAAAACTCGGCATGATGTTCACTGCCGCAGCTTGGATTCTCGGATTTTTACTGCTAGCGCTAGTCTTCTCGAAAATTCTTGAGCAGCAAAGCAATCCTAACCAGTCAATTTCAACCTTGCAAACAGCTGACTTCCAGGAAGTGGTGCTGATACGCAACCGCAATGGCCACTACAAGTTTGACGGTGAAATTAACCGCCAAAAGGTAAGCTTTCTGGTTGATACCGGTGCCACGATCACGGCAATACCCGGTGAACTGCAGCAAAAACTGGGATTGAAAGCTGGTCCTGCAACCTCGGTATCAACCGCAAACGGGCTCACCACCGCATATTTGACCCGGCTCGATCAACTCTCAATCGGAGACATCGAACTTTTCGATGTCAATGCCAGCATTATTCCGGGCATGGACGTCGATGAAATTCTGCTGGGAATGAACGTATTGAAACACTTCGAACTGGTACAAAGAGGCAATGAACTGATAATTCGACAATATCGATAAAAGTTCCACGAAACAGAATAAAAGAAAAAAATTTCAAAAATATGTCAATTTTTTCTGAACTTTCTGCAAAACCGGCTCCTCTAAACTCGCGTAATGGGGAATAAAACCAATACAACCAACAATTTAAACGTGAGGATAATTTTATGATTACAGCTAAGAAAACCACCGGAGTCGCCCTTGCTGCAGCTGCAGCTGCCATGTTCGCCGTTGCGCCAATGAGTGCTTCCGCTGCCGAAAAAGCCGGCAAGTGCTTTAACGTCAATTCTTGTAAAGGCACCAGCGCCTGCGCAACTGCAACCAGCAGCTGTGCTGGTCAAAACTCCTGTGCAGGACAGGGATGGGTTAAGCGCACCAAGACTGAGTGCGAAGCAGCGGGCGGTAACTTCGAAGCCTAAGCTGTATTTCTGAGCTTTTAAAAATGCACCGACATGGTCGGTGCATTTTTTTTGCCCACTAGATACAATAAATACCGTTACAAGCCTGGATCTCCATCCATGACACAGCCCTCGCATAAACCTTTTCTTGGATTCGGGTTGGGCCTGCGTGCTGAACATTACCAGGATATCCTCGAACGCAGACCAAAAAATATCGACTGGTTTGAAGTCTTAAGCGAGAACTACATGATCGAGGGTGGCAAGCCACTCTATTTCCTTGACGCGATCCGCCAGGATTACCCAATGGTTATGCACGGTGTGTCGATGTCTCTGGGTACCACAGACGATCTTGATTTTGACTACCTGAAACAATTAAAAGCTTTAATCGAACGAATTGAGCCGCTCTGGTTCTCCGACCACCTCTGCTGGACCGGCGTCGACCATAAAAATATGCATGATTTATTGCCGCTGCCATATACCGAGGAAGCGATTAATCATGTTGCCGAGCGCATTTCGAGGGTGCAGGATTTTCTAGGTCAACAAATGCTGATCGAGAACCTGTCGAGTTATATCACCTACTGCGAAGACGTAATGCCCGAATGGGAATTTCTTGCAGCAATTGCAAGCAAGGCGGATTGCTACCTGCTGCTCGATGTCAACAATATTTACGTGAGCAGCTATAACCACCACTACGATCCGGTCGAATACCTCGCGGGGGTACCAGTCGACAGGGTATGGCAGCACCACCTTGCCGGCCATACCAATGATGGCAACCTGATCATAGACACCCACGATCAGGATATTATCGATCCAGTATGGGCACTTTACGAAGAAACCGCGAAGCGTTTCGGTCCGGTTTCAACCATGATTGAACGCGATGGCAATATCCCCGAACTCGACAAGGTGCTGGTCGAGCTGGACCACGCGCGCCGAATCGCTGAGCCATACTACCAGGCCTGACAATGTCTCATTTACGTGACCTGCAGCTGCGTTTCCAGGAGTACCTGATCGATGGTTCGGAAGATATCGAGCAGGATATTATCAGCACCGAGCACGCAATCGCCGAGCATCGACTCGGAACTTACTACAACGCCTATCGTATTCGCCTGATCGACTGTCTAGCCGTTGATTATTCAGCACTGGAAAAGTACATCGGCCGAGAAGCCTTCGAAAACATGGCGCTCGATTACCTGCAACACTTCCCGTCCACCCATCCTTCGGTGCGCTGGTTTGGCGAAAATCTGCCGACTTATTTACGTGACATTTATAGCGGCAAGGAGGCCGAGTTTTTGGAGGAACTGGCGCGTTACGAATGGGCACAAACCCTGGTCTTCGACGCGGCCGACAGTGCGCAGTTACTCCAGCTCGAAGATATGGCAGCCGTTCCTGCCGATGCCTGGCCGGGACTTACATTGAATTTCAAACCGGCACTGACCTGGCTCGATCTGTTCTGGAACGTACCGTTAATCGAAGACGCGCTGGATTCGGGTACCGAGGTACCGCAAAAGCAGCGAGATGATTTTCCGCGTCGCTGGATGCTCTGGCGCCACGATATGAAAATCCAGTGGCGCTCACTCGAAGTTCACGAAGCCTGGGCCATCGAACAGGCTGCCGGCGGCGCAAACTTTGCCGCAATTTGCGAAGGCTTGCTCGAATGGATTGATGAGCAGCAGGTAGCCCTGGTAGCCGCGGGGTTTCTGAAACAATGGGTGGGCGATCAACTGGTTTTAAACCTCGACAATGACTAGCGTGGACCGCCATTTTTAGTGTTAATATGACGCTTGAACCAGGGCGACGCAGAAAGTAACTGGAAATAACGATTAATTTAATAAGCCGCTGAACAAAGGAATCTTCCCATGCCAAATTCTGACCTCAAATTAAATGATCTCGATATTTTCCACGGTTTTATCCGGCGCCATGTCGGTCCAGGGGCGGATGACGAAGCTGCGATGCTTGCCGAACTCGGAATGGAAAGTATCGATGAATTGCTCGACAAGGTGGTTCCCGAATCGATCCGCCGACGCAAGCCACTCGAAGTCAAGTCAAGCCTGTCAGAACGCCAGGTGCTGAATCGTCTTTATCAGATATCTATTCGCAACCAGCTGTTTAAAACATTTATCGGTATGGGTTACCACAATACACATACGCCCACCGTAATCGAACGAAACCTGTTACGCAATCCAGCCTGGTACACAGCCTATACCCCCTACCAGGCTGAAATATCCCAGGGTCGGCTCGAAGCCTTGCTGAATTTTCAGACCATGATCAGCGACCTTACCGGGATGGAACTCGCCAATGCTTCGGTACTCGATGAGGCTACCGCGGCAGCCGAAGCCATGGCCATGTGTCACCGTTTGTCGAAAAGCAAAAGCGACGTTTTCTATATCGCCGACAGCTGCCACCCGCAAACCATCGAAGTGGTAACCAATCGTGCCAGGCATATGGGCATCAAGTGTGTCATCGGTGAGGCTTTTGCGGCCGCCGAAAATCCCGAATTGTTTGGTGTTCTGTTGCAATATCCGTGTTCCACCGGCGAGATTCATGACTATAGCGAACTGGTAGCGCAGATTCATGAAAAGCAGGGCCTGGTCGCAGTCGCGGCGGATTTGCTCAGTCTGACACTGTTGACTCCGCCCGGGGAATTCGACGCCGACATCGTGGTCGGCAGTTCACAACGCTTCGGCGTACCGCTCGGTTATGGCGGGCCACATGCGGCGTTCATGGCAACACGCGAAGCCTATAAACGCTCCCTGCCCGGTCGCCTGATCGGGGTTTCCCAGGACAGTCGTAACGAACCGGCCTTACGGCTCGCACTACAAACCCGCGAGCAGCATATCCGCCGTGAAAAAGCGACCAGTAATATTTGTACCGCCCAGGCCTTGCTCGCAATCATGGCAAGCATGTACGCGGTATACCACGGACCCGCAGAATTGCGCCGCATCGCACAACGCATCAATCGCCTGACGGTATTGCTCGCCGCAGGATTACGCGAACTGGGACTGGATGTTCAAACCGAGTATTTCTTCGACACCATTACCGTAAAAACCGGAAATGCGACCGAGTTCATCATGGCCGCGGCACGTGCCGAAAAAATCAACCTGCGCCAAGTCGACGATGCGACCATTGGTATTTCGCTGGACGAAATTGCCACTCGTGCAAACATTAAAACCCTGTTTAACGTGTTTACTCACGATCATGGCGACCAGGTCACGGTTACCGCACTGGATGAGAAGACCGGCAGCAGCCTGCCACCAGCACTGGTACGAACCAGTGAATTCTTAACCCATCCGGTATTCAACAGTCATCATTCCGAAACCGACCTGATGCGTTACATGCGTAAGCTTGCGGACAAGGACCTCGCGCTCGATCGCAGCATGATTCCACTCGGCTCCTGTACCATGAAATTGAACTCGGCAACCCAGTTAATCCCGGTAACCTGGCCCGGCTTTGGACGTATCCATCCTTATGTACCGCTGGATCAGGCCCAGGGTTACCAGCAGTTAATCACCGAGCTCGAGCAGATGCTGTGCGCCTGTACCGGTTACGACGCCATTTCGCTACAGCCCAATTCCGGTGCCCAAGGCGAATATGCCGGACTACTGGCGATCAAGTCCTACCATGAGAGTCGCGGTGAAGGGCATCGCAATATTTGCGTGATTCCGGCCTCGGCACATGGCACAAACCCGGCCTCGGCACAGATGGCAGGCATGAAAGTGGTCGTCGTCGGTAGTGCAAAATCGGGTAACATCGATATGGACGATCTCAAGGCCAAGTGCGAAAAACATAGCGAAAACCTGGCCGCGATCATGATTACCTATCCCTCGACCCATGGCGTTTTCGAAGATGACGTGACTGAAGTCTGCGAACTCATTCATCAGCATGGTGGCCAGGTTTACATCGACGGTGCCAACATGAATGCAATGGTCGGAGTTTGTGCACCGGGCAAATTCGGTGGCGATGTTTCGCACCTGAACCTGCACAAGACTTTCAGCATTCCGCATGGTGGCGGGGGCCCCGGGGTCGGTCCGATTGGTGTCAAGGAACACCTGAAACCATTTCTGCCATCCACCAGCCAGAATCACAATGGCGGCATCAACAAGGTCTCAGCGGCTCCGTTTGGCAGCGCCGGTATCCTGCCGATTAGCTGGGCTTATATCTCGCTTTTGGGCCGTGTCGGGTTACCCAAGGCAACCGCAACCGCGATTTTGAACGCGAACTATATTGCGAAACGCTTAAACGACCATTTTCCGATTCTCTACACCGGACCCAATGGCCTCGTTGCACATGAATGTATTATCGATACGCGCGTGGTCAAGGAATGTGGTATTACCGTCGATGATATTGCCAAGCGCCTTATCGACTATGGCTTTCATGCGCCGACCATGTCATTCCCGGTTCCCGGCACGCTCATGATCGAACCTACCGAGTCGGAATCCAAAGAAGAAATCGATCGTTTTTGTGAAGCAATGATCGCGATTCGGGGTGAAATTCGTGAGATCGAGGAAGGCCGCATGAATCCCGATGACAACCCGCTGAAAAATGCGCCGCACACGGTTGACATGGTTTGTGCAGACGAGTGGAACCACGCTTATAGTCGCGAACAGGCGGCTTACCCGCTGGCTTCGCTTCGCGCTTACAAGTACTGGTCGCCGGTCGGCAGAGTGGATAATGTTTTTGGTGACACGCATCTGATCTGCTCTTGCCCACCGCTGTCGGCTTATGTCGACGACGAAGCGTAATCAGGCAACAGCAAGGCGTTTCCAGCAAACATACTGGTGCATTTAATGCCCTACTCTGGCGTTATACTCTGCCCTTGCACTGATATAGGATTGCCCGATGGCGATTAGCGTTTTCGATTTGTTTTCAATTGGTATAGGACCGTCAAGCTCGCACACGGTGGGGCCGATGCGTGCTGCGCAAAAATTCGTACAGAGTCTCAAGCAAGATAATCTGTTGGGCGAGGTGGTAAAAGTTAAAGCCGATCTGTATGGCTCCCTTGGCGCTACCGGTAAGGGACACGGCAGTGATAAGGCGGTGATGTTGGGACTCGAGGGTGAGCTGCCTGAATCGGTCGATACAGGCAGCGTCGAATCCAGGCTGGAGTCGATCCGATCGACCCGGCAATTGAATCTGTTCGGCGAACACCCCGTCAGGTTCGACGAGCAAAAGCAGTTGGTGATGCATCGTCGCCAAACCCTGCCGTTCCATTCCAACGGTATGACTTTTTGTGCCTTCAATGCAAAGGATGAAGAGCTACGACAATCCACTTTCTACTCGGTTGGCGGCGGTTTCATCGTCGATGAAAGCGCACAGGGCAGTGATCGCATTGTCGAGGACGATACCAGGCTACCTTATCCGTTCTTAAGCGCGGTCGATTTGCTAATTCATTGTGCCAATCACGATATGTCGATCAGCGACATAATGATGGAAAATGAAAAAACCTGGCGTAGCGAGGAAGAAATTCGTCATGGGCTACTCGAGATCTGGAAAGTAATGCGCAGCTGCGTCAACAATGGCTGTCGCAACGAAGGCATTTTACCGGGTGGAATGAAGGTCAAGCGACGCGCGGCGGATTTATCCCGCAAGCTCAGGGGCGAGCCCGGCATCACCTATAAAGATCCGCTGGTGACTCTGGACTGGGTTAATCTCTGGGCACTTGCAGTCAACGAGGAAAATGCGGCCGGCGGGCGCGTAGTTACTGCACCAACCAATGGTGCCGCAGGTATCATCCCGGCAGTAATGCATTACTACCAGCACTTTTACCCGGCGGCCGATAACGATGGTATCGTACGCTTTTTACTGACTGCAGGTGCCATCGGAATTCTGTACAAGGAAAATGCGTCGATATCGGGTGCCGAAGTCGGTTGTCAGGGTGAGGTCGGTAGTGCGTGCTCGATGGCGGCGGGGGCACTGACCGAAGTTATCGGCGGCACCCCGGAACAGGTTGAAAACGCGGCCGAGATTGGCATGTAGCACAACCTGGGATTGACTTGTGATCCAGTGGGGGGACTGGTACAAGTGCCCTGTATCGAAAGGAATGCAATGGCATCCGTAAAGGCGATTAATGCCGCACGTATCTCGATGCGCGGAGACGGCCAGCATTTTGTATCACTCGACAAGGTCATCAAAACCATGCGTGAAACCGGTGCCGATATGAAAACCAAGTACAAGGAGACCGCACGCGGTGGCTTAGCGGTTAATATCATCGAATGTTGAGCAAACTACAAACCTGGATGGCGCCTTACCTGGGCGTATTTGGCGATCATCCCTGGCTCAAGGCTGTGGCCATTGTCACTGTGTTTCTTTTGCTTGCCTGGGTTTTCGACCGCTTTATCAGTTCCACGCTAAAAAATCTAACAGCGCGCACCCGATTTAAGTTTGATGACCAGATAATCGATCACTTACACAGCCCGATCTATTTCAGCGTAATTCTGATTGGCCTGGCGCTGGCAGTTACGCTGTTAGCATTTGGCGAGCCCTACGATTTCATTATTTTTTCTAGCCTGCGAACCATCGCCTATGTCGTCTGGACCATATTTTTGCTACGCGTGGTGCGCTCCATATTGCGTATTGTCGCCGCTAACGAACAGCGAGTAGCGATCTTACATCCCCAAACCCTGCCCCTGTTTGAAAACATCGCTTTGATCGTCATCTTCGTGCTCGCGGTTTACGTTATATTCTCCGCCTGGAACGTCGACATGACCGCGTGGCTGGCATCGGCCGGCATCGTTGGCATCGCGGTTGGCTTCGCCGCCAAGGATACGCTTGCCAACCTCTTTTCGGGGGTCTTTATCATGGCCGATGCCCCCTACAAGATCGGTGATTTTGTGGTACTGGATACCGGCGAGCGAGGAGAAATTACCCATATTGGCATTCGCAGCACGCGCCTCAGGACCCGCGATGACATCGAGATCACCGTACCTAACTCGGTCATGGGCAATACCAAGATCATCAACGAATCCGGGGGGCCCGCCGAGAAATTCCGCATCCGTGTCGCGGTCGGAGTTGCATATGGGTCCGATATCGACAAGGTACGAGAGATTTTGATGGATATTGCGCTTAGTGACGAAGCGGTATGTGAAGACCCCGAACCGAGGGTCAGGTTTCGCACTTTCGGTCCTTCAAGCCTGGATTTCGAATTACTCTGCTGGATCGAGCAACCGGTATTGCGCGGGCGCGTTCTCGACGCGCTCAACTGCCAGGTATACAAACGCTTCATCGAAGAGAAGATCGAGATTCCCTACTCCAAGCACGACCTGTACATCAAGGAGATGCCGTCAGGGGAATAGACGTAATCCCCCAACAGATGTCATGCTCTCATTTACTGAGTCACCCCCGCGTACGCGGGGGTGACAATACTGGATTAATTTCACGCTGATCCGCCAGTCGCGAACTCAGAAAGCATGAGCAGCAGACCCAGCACGATGAAGGCCGCAGCAATCACCGCCAGGCGTGCAATCGGTTCGGAAAAGGCGATACGGGCGAGGACCGGGCTCTCCAGCCGGTCCTTCAGCCAGAACAGGCCGAGAATGGTTAATAACAGACCGACGCCGGCCAGCAAAAAAAACATTGTCAGCCAACCTCCGGAAATCCAGGTTTAATCGCCGGAATTACTCTCCAAACACATCGACGACGGCATTGCGAACCCCGGCCACCAACTCATCGAGAGTGGCTTCATCGGTGGTCAGCGGTGGTGCGATACAGACTACTTCGCTGCGCATGCGCGTAAACACGCCATGATCGATCATTGCCTTGGTCATCTTCGGGCCGACGCCCCACTCCGGCGGATACCAGGATTTGTTAGCCTTGTCTTCGACCAGTTCGACAGCACACATCATACCCTTGCCGCGCACATTACCTACATGCGGATGGCCATCCAGCTCACTGTGTAACTTCTCCAGCAGGTACACACCCTTGCTGGCAGCCTGCCCTGGCAGGTCATGTTTTTCAATAAAGTCGAGTGTTGCCATCCCGACTGCGCAGGTGGTTGGATGGCCGCTGTAGGTGTAGGCGTGCATCCACGGCTTGTCACTACTGCGAATAGTTTCGGCAATTTCATCACTAATACCGATCCCACCGAGCGGTAAATAGCCGGAGGTAATCGATTTGGCGAACTGTACCAGGTCGGGTTGCACGCCC
>CALJYH010000123.1 GCA_937984095.1 uncultured Gammaproteobacteria bacterium
CGGCAGACTGGATTTTGTCAGCCACTGTTATGAAAGACCACGTCACTTGCCACTATGGCCCTATAACATGTTTGCGATGGTACACGGCCATGATCGTGATGAGGTGAGTTCCAAAGTTGAACAGATCAGCGAACTGCTGGGGTCTGAGTGCAAGCAGCATGACGTCCTCTTCAGCACCCGCATCCTTAAAAAAACCGGATTGAGGTTAGTCGCCTGATGTTTCGTATAAGCCGATATATGCACGCACTCGCAAGTGGACAGAGCGTTTCTCCCACCCCTAAACCCGTGATGATGGGTAGCGGACCAGTCGTGATCTGGAACCTGATTCGGCGCTGCAACCTGGCCTGCAAACATTGCTATGCAACCTCAGCGGACATCGATTTTGAGGGCGAACTCAGCACTGAAGAAGTGTTTGCGGTAATGCAGGACCTGAAGTCATTCGGGGTATCGGTGCTAATCCTGTCGGGTGGTGAACCACTGCTGCGCCCGGACATTTTCGAGGTTTCCGCACGCGCCAAGGAGATGGGGTTCTACGTCGGCCTCTCCAGTAACGGCACCCTGATCACCAACAAGAATATCACCGATATCGAGCGCATTGGCTATGACTATGTCGGGGTCAGCCTCGATGGCATGCGCGAAACCCACGACTGTTTTCGTCGCAAGCAGGGTGCATTTGATGAGTCCTTACGAGGGATCCGTTTATGCCATGACGCCGGGATCAAGGTTGGGCTGCGCTTCACATTGACCCAGGACAATGCCAACGAACTTCCGGACCTGTTGCAATTAATGCACGCTGAAGATATCGACAAGTTTTACCTGTCACACCTTAACTATGCCGGACGTGGCAATCGCAACCGTGCCAGCGACCTGCACTACCGTATGACGCGTAGCGCCATGGACCTGTTGTTCGAAACTTGCTGGCAGGACGTCAAGGACGGCGTAAAACGTGAATTTGTTACCGGCAACAACGACGCCGACGGCGTATACCTGCTGCAATGGGCCAGCCAGCACATGCCCGAGCACGTCGAGGCATTGCGCAAACAGCTGTTGCGCTGGGGTGGTAATTCATCAGGCGTCAATATCGCCAATATTGATAATCTCGGCACCGTGCATCCGGATACCATGTGGTGGGATTACAGCATCGGCAATGTCAGGGAGCGACCTTTTTCAGAAATCTGGCAGGACACCTCGGATCCCCTGATGGCGGGTTTGAAAGCCACACAAAGACCGCTCGAAGGACGTTGCGCAAAGTGCCGGCACCTTGCCATTTGCGGCGGTAACTCGCGCACCCGCGCCTGGCAGCTAACCGGCAATCCGTGGGCAGAGGACCCGGGTTGTTACCTGAGCGACACCGAGATTGGTGTCGTGGATATGCCGCAACGAGTCGAATTGACACCTTACCGACGCAAGCAGGAAGCCGAAAAGGAATTGAATACCTAAGAAGCAGGAATTGCTGCGCTATCCCGAACAAAGGCTTATCATCGCATCCCGATCGTGAATCGTGACATTACGGCCGTCTATCGACACAATTTCCCGTTCGTGCAGATTTTTCAGGATACGCGAAAAGGTTTCGGGTTTAACCGATAACCTCGATGCTATGACGCTCTTGGCGATCTTGAGTTCAAAGCTATCCTTGTCAGGTGTAGAATGGTGCAACAGGTAGGCAACCGTGCGCACGGTGCCGGTATCCAGGCTAAGTGTATCAATTTCATGAATCAATCCACGCAACCGGAAACTCATTTTACCCAGCAAAAGAAAACAGGTATCCACTGATTCTCGCAACATTGACTTGAAATCCTTACAGTTAATGCCAATCACCCTGCTCGGTGAGAGCGCGGTCGCGGTAACCGGGTAATGCGGCTCATCCATAAACATCAGGGCTTCGGCGAAGGTTGCTCCAGTTTCCATGATTTCGACGACTTTTTCCTTGCCGTCGGGCGATACCCGAAACAACTTGATTCGCCCCGACAACACAAGGTAGAAACTGGTGGCGTTATCTCCCTGGAAAAACAGCGACTCGCCCTCGACCATGTCCGTGACATGGGAATGACGGCGCACACGATCCATCTGGGCTTCTGTCAGTTCTGAAAACAGGTGCGATGTGCTCAGTGCTTCGAGTATGCCTTTGGAATCCAATCTTAAGTTCCTGCCAGGTTCAGCCTTTGACCAGGTCGGGATATTGACACGAAACTAATGGGTCCGCACCGATTTTTTCAGTCTTGCCAGGGTCACGCCTGAAGCAACAATTGTTGCCGTATAGCCTCGAGCTCGAGCACGTTATTGGTGAAAACCCAGTCCACGCCCCGGTTCAATTCGCGATAAAACCCAAAGCGGGAAACGATAAAACCTGTGCCGACTTTCTGTCCTTGTCGGTGATGGCGCTCGATCATGTCCTGGCTGAATAACAGGTAGTGGCCGCAGGCGCCGGCGAGGTTGCGCGCCAGCGCGGTGTCGCTGAAGGTGCTCGTATTAAGCTCGGCCACTGGCAGGCATGCCTCATTACCGGCAAATTTAACCAGGTCGAACAGGTCGAACTGCAGCGCCAGGAAATGATAGTCAGCACCGGGGGTCAGCGAGGAAAAGATTTCCTGCAAGCGCTTTGCCCTGGCTTCCTCGGCACCCAGCCCGTCGCATTTCAGTTCGACCATTAAATGGCAGGCACCACCAAAACGCTCGACAACCTCGGTCAAAGTCGGAATTTCCGTCACCCGTTGTCGTAACTCGGATAAATTCACTTCGGCCACAACCAACTCGACATCGAATACACGTCGAGTATCGGGGTCGTGAATCACCACCGGCTCCAGATCACGGGTCCAACGTACATCGAACTCGATCCCCCAGGCCCCCGCTTCGACAACCCGCGCAAAAGCTGCCAAGGTATTTTCTTTAACCTGGAGATTATCGTGTTCACCACGATGCGAAATTATCTTGCCATCAAGCAGCGCCTGATGAGAAGGTCGTGATCGGGGTATGGTCATGAACCAGAGGTCGACTATACGCTGTGCAACACGTTCCAGCTGGTAACGCAGGTGTATCACTATTGCCAGTCCAGGTCGCGGCAGGGCACCGGGTAGGACAGGCTGACCGGTGCGGGAGTAAAGTTCCGGGCGCTATCGTAACAGGTAACCTTGCCTTTTCCGTCGACCCAGAATAGCTGCGGATCGAGATCCCTGATTGCGGCCGGTATATTTTCATCGTTCAGCTGATGCACTTCGAAATGCAAATGCGGATAACCTCCAAGAAGACCGGTAGCACCTGAATATCCAATCAACTGACCGCGACGTACTTTCTCGCCCTCGGCAACAATTGTCTCGGACATATGAAAGTAACGTGTTTGAATCCGAAACCCGGCAGCATTGCTGCCATGATTCAACATCACTTGATTTCCATAAAGAATTGACAATTCAACGCGAACCACTTCTCCGTTACTGGCGGCAAGAACCGGTGTCCGGCTCGGGACCAGTATGTCAAAACCCTTATGCTCACCTTGCCCTGACGCGTACTGCGGGCGATAACGCTGACTGATGGAAGGTGCGTATATCGGCAACTCGATCGGCGTGACCTGCGTGCTGTCGAGTTTGGAGTTAGCAATCCTGCCATATCCATATTTTTCGTAGACACTGCAACCACCAATAAAAAGGGTGGCCAACAAAGATATGATCGCATTGCGCATCGTCAGCATTGCGAAACTCTAATTGATTCAATCCTGAATTTAAATAATTACCCGATACAAATAGTGATATAAAACCGCTCGAAAGGCTGCGACCGGCGAAGTAGTGGGGATCTGGAATCGATTAATCTGGCCAACAGGTTTTGTAGTAGTGATCGAATATCGGAATACGGCCACATTGGAGGGATCCGCCATCCCTGGCAGAGGGGAAAGAGCTTGTAACCTAGTTAATACTCGCTTTCTCGCGTACCGACCTTAAACGCTTGTTCAAAAAGCGCAGTTCAGATATCAGGTAACGCTTACGCCCGGATTCGAGCTGCGACACATTGCTCATCCCGACTTGTTGACTAATACTATGTATCGATCGTATCAGTTTGATTTCATCGATCGCGAGACCCATGTTTTTCAAAACACATTGCGTCGTCAGCGGATCGATATGGATATTTATCTGGCTCATGGTATACCTCAACTTAAATTTGAAGAGGATATATAGGATCGGAACCGGTGCTTATCTGTGACTCAAATTCCGCTCCAACTGTGAATTTATTCACTGCCAGGGGGCGCATAGAACAAGGCTGTGACCGAAGTCAAAATTTAATTGGGCAGTGCGTCACAGTTAGGTTTTACCGCAATACTCGCGATCCGGATCGATATGATCCAGTGCCGCGTTTAGTGCCACGCCACAATCTTGCTCGACCTTTAGTTGCAGCAATTCATCGGCGCGGGTTTTACCGCGATTAATTGCCGCAATCGGAATTCCCGTTCGCTGCGCCTCGCGTATAAAGCGAAAACCCGAGTACAGCATTAGCGAGGATCCGACAACCAGCATTGCATCGGCCGATGCCAGCGCGTCGAAGCATTCCTGGACTCGCGCCCGGGGTACGGTTTCACCAAAAAACACAACTTGCGGTTTCAATACTCCGCCACAGGATTCGCAAGCGGGAATGTCGATCGCGCTGTGATCGAATTCGTTCAGCAAGGCATCCCCGTCCGGGGCGACATTAGCCGATAGACCTGTCAGCGCGGAATTGCATTCGAGCAACCGCTGCTGCATCGCCACACGTTCGATGCTAGCACCACAGTCGAGGCAAACCACCGTGGCCAGCGAGCCGTGCAACTCGGTAACCTGCTTGCTGCCGGCGCGCTGATGCAGGCCATCGACATTTTGCGTGACGGTACTTGCGAGTCGGTGCAGCTGTTCGAGACGTGCCAGCGCCTGGTGGGCCTGGTTGGGCGCGGCACGGCAAAATCTCTGCCAGCCAATAAAAGAACGCGCCCAGTATCGCTGCCTGGCCTCATGCTGTTCGACAAAGTCGCGATACTCGATCGGTTTCTTGTGCTTCCAGTTGCCACTGTCATCACGGTAGTCGGGAATGCCGGACGCGGTGCTGACCCCGGCACCGGTAAGCACGAAGATGCGCTCGTGGTTAGTGATAAAGTCAGTTAGCAACGAAGACATGCGCATCAGTTTAACAGGCTCGAAGCGCTCATTAACGCTTTTATCCGCAACCCTTCTTCTATTATTATGAGCTGATGGCCATCCCTACAACCTGCATCGGTGCTTACCCGAAACCCGACTATATCGAGATCGGCAACTTCGCCGAAACCGAGGAACAGGATGACGGTGTTACGCGCGCTTTCACCTATACCCAGGACAACGCCGACAAGGTACCCGAGGAATCGCTG
>CALJYH010000124.1 GCA_937984095.1 uncultured Gammaproteobacteria bacterium
GCGATGACTGCGATCGCAATTCCCTTGCCAGCGATCAGGCCCAGAGTCAAAATCACAACCGCCAGTGGTTCATCGATGATGATACGCCAGTCGAATTGCGAGCCGACGGAAATAAAGAATAAACCCATCAGCACATCGCGAAAGGGTCTGATTTCATTTTCGATATGATGCTGAAACTCGGTTTCAGCGAGCATGATGCCGGCGAGGAAGGCACCCATCGCAAGCGATAATCCCAGTTGCCAGGTGAGCCAGGCGGCCAGCAGCGCAATCAGCAGGATAAACAGCGTGAACAATTCATGTGAATGTGTCGCAGCAACCGCTCGCACTGCAGGTCGGACCAGGTATTGACCGGCGTAGAATATTATCGCGAAAGCGAACGCGCCCTTGGCCAGGGCCAGGCTTATCGGCAGCAGCAGCGATTCCGAGGTCGGCGCCGCGAAAATCGGGATCAATACCAGGAATGGCACCACCGCCAGGTCCTGGAACAGTAACACGCCCAACGAGATGTTGCCGTGCGGCAGATGCAACTCGTACTGTTCGGTTAGCAGTTTGACCACGATAGCGGTCGACGACATCGCGAGTGCGCCGCCAAGGGCGAAAGCGACCTGCCAGGACAGTCCCAGCCAGAGACCAACTGCCACGGTACTCAAGGTTGACACAAAGACCTGCGCGACACCGATGCCGAAGACGATTTTACGCATCGAGATCAGGCGTGGAATCGAAACCTCGAGACCGATCGTGAATAACAGGAAAACCACACCGATTTCGGCAATTTGCTCAATCGCATGTGAATCGTGAATCAGGCCGAAGGCATTTTCGCCGGCCAGCAAACCTACCACCAGGTAACCCAGCACTGCGGGGACGTCGATGAGTTTAAACACCGCAATGCCCATCACCGACAGTATCAATATAATCAGGATATCATTTAACATTTGGGGACTGACCTAATCTAATCCGGATCTGTATAACACACTAAGGCATTGGAAAAGATAAAAACTGTAACAACTTATCGTCAGTAACAAAAAAAAGGGAGTTCTGCATTTTTGTTTCTACAGGCCCACTTGTCGCGATACTGGTTTAAGGCATGTTTTAAAGACTGTCAATATTGCGAATAATGCTCGAAAATGTGATCTATGGAGCCAGCCGGTATCGAAACTTTTGTCCTTGAGCGGGAAGCCTTAGTACGCCTCGGCATTTTTGCATTTGTGTTCGTTACCATGCTGATATGGGAACTGATTGCACCCCGACGCAAGCTCAGCGTTTCCAAAGCGTTACGCTGGACCAACAACCTGGGATTGCTTGTACTTAACAGCGTTGTGCTGAGGTTAATGTTTCCAGCCGCCGCGGTAGGAATCGCCTATTCGGTTGCGGAGCAGGAATGGGGATTGTTTAACCTGGTAGCTTTGCCTTTGTGGTTCGAGATTTTCGTGGCAGTACTATTACTCGATTTCGCGATTTACCTGCAACATCGCTTGATGCACCAGCTACCTGTACTGTGGCGTTTGCATCGAGTTCATCACGCCGATCTTGATTTCGATATTACGACCGGGTCTCGCTTCCACACGATTGAAATCATTGTTTCGATGCTGTTCAAATGGGGGGTGATTCTGTTACTCGGTCCGGCGTTGGTTGCAGTCCTGATTTTCGAGGTTCTGTTGAACGGTATGGCGATTTTCAATCATGCCAATGTCAGCCTTCCCGGCGCTATCGATAGAATAGTGCGTTCTCTTCTGGTAACCCCGGACATGCACCGGGTGCATCATTCGACGCTGGTACAGGAGACCAATAGTAATTACGGTTTCAACCTTTCTATCTGGGACCGGATCTTCAAGACCTATATCGATCAGCCAAAAATGGGTCACGACGCTATGATCATAGGACTGGCAGAATTTCGTGATGCCAAACAAGTCGACCAACTACCCGGCATGCTGGGTTTGCCTTTCGTCGGTAAGTCGTGAATAAGCCGCTGTTGATTGATAGCCCGAAACTGTTGCTGGTGCCCCAGGGCGAGTTCGAGCTGGTGCGCAATCCACGCAACGAACTGCTACAGGCCTGGGATGCCGCCGATGAGTTTCTGCTGAACTACGTCGACGAAATCAAGGTGCTGTCTCGCTACGGTAAGCTTTTGATATTAAATGATGCTTTCGGCGCGCTCGCGGTGGCACTCGCCAATCACCCAACCTATTCCTGGAATGATTCGTTTCTGGCTCAACAGGCGCTGCGTGAAAACCTGATTGCAAACGGTTATTCCGAGACGCAGGTCAAAACTAACACGGGTATCGATTTTCCGACCGTGACCGTAGACTGCGTGTTAATCAAGATTCCCAAAATGCTGGCCTTGCTCGAACACCAGCTCTACACGCTACGTCGAGTGCTGAATCATGATACCTGTATCATAGCGGCCGGAATGGCGCGGAATATCCATCGCTCCACGCTGGAGTTGTTTGAAAGCATACTCGGGCCGACGACCACAACGCGCGCTCGAAAGAAGAGCCGGCTTATCCTGGTTCAGCGTGATCAGTCGCTTAACGAGGGTCAGAGTCATTATCCCGATAGCTACGAATTGCAGGTCGATCGGAATTATAAAATCATCAATCATGCAAGTCTGTTCAGTCGTGATCGTCTCGATCGGGGCAGCCAGTTATTACTGGAACATATGCCGGTGGCCGCGCGATTTCGGCGTATCGTCGACCTGGGTTGTGGCAATGGCGTGCTTGGAATCATCGCCGCGGCCTTCAACCCCGAGGCAAGCCTGCTGTTTTGCGACGAATCGTACATGGCGATCGCAAGTGCCGAGGAGAATTTCCGTACCGCGTTTGCACAGACGCGAGAAGCCGAGTTCAGTGTCGCCGACGGCCTGCAGGGAGTGGCCGCTAACAGTCGAGACCTGGTCTTGATCAATCCGCCATTTCACCAGCAACACAGTGTCGGTGATGCGATCGCCTGGCAAATGTTCAAGCAGGCACGGGCGGTGCTGGTGGCTGGCGGCGAGCTGCGCATTGTCGGCAATCGTCACCTGGCTTATCACAGCAAGCTGAAGAAATTGTTCGGCAACTGCGAGACCATCGCCGCCGATAGCAAGTTCGTCGTCCTCAGCTCGATCAAACAT
>CALJYH010000125.1 GCA_937984095.1 uncultured Gammaproteobacteria bacterium
TTGGCATAACTGACTTCACCAGCTTCGTCGATCACCATGATGGCATCGGGGAAATTCTGCAGGATGGCGTCGACACGATTGTTCTTGTAGGTCAGCAGCTTGCTGGACATCGTCAGATCTTCGTGCTCCTGGTTTAACACTTCAATCCGGGTTTGGGTGGCATCGATGTAGCCGCTGAACTGTTCCATGAAATCGTTCAGCGCCTGGCTGGGTGGCATTTCGATCTGGGTTAATCCTCCCTGTTCCGCTAAATTTTCAAAGCGCTCGCTGATATCTTTAAGCGGCTTGATTTCGCGGCGCAACATGAAGTAAAAGAAAGGTACCAGCAGGAATATCGGCAACATCACGGATGCCAGAAACGGCATTTCGTAATAGCTGAAACTGAAACCGGGCCGGTAATATCCAAGCCGTACAAAACCCTTATGCACACCCTCGTCAAACACCGGGGCATGGGTTTCGATGAATTCAACTTCGCTATCGGCTTCATTCGCGGACAGAACGCGATGCCCTAACCAGCTCGTGGGTTCGTTGATAATTTCACCTGCGGGAACTATGACACCGGAACGGGTAACTTCGGTTGCCACCTTGCCATCAACGTCAACCACCGCGCCATAGGCAAAATCGGGGTTGCTTTGCCCTTGCTTGAGTATCGCGAGCAGCCCTTTCCTGCCGGCCTGCGGTACCAGCTCATTCCAGGACATGCCGCTCAGCAGGCGCGCCAGTTCCAGGCCCTGGGCGCGCGCCAGCTCCTCGCGATTACCGCGTTGATAATCGAACAGGATATAGACCGTCGCAACCATGACCAGCAGGGTCGCGATAATCATGGTAAAGCCAAAACGTTGGTTAAGATGCATAATTTAATTCGGTTTATCAATAGAACTAAGCTATTGAGGTTTGGTTTGGCCCGTGCGCCACGGCTTGCTGCAAGAATCCTAAATGCTGCAATAACTCTATATATTAGTTATCGGTCACAATTAAGATTAGTTTAGATTCACCCGAATTCAATCAAACATCCGGTGTTATGTGACTGGTTCGACATACTCTGCCACAGCCCCAAAAAGACCCGTCATCCCCGCTGAACACATCATTGCGACCCCGTGAATACGTCATTGCGGCCTACGAGCCGCAATCCATCAAATCACCTCCTCCAATAGTTACCAGGAAAGCCTTCAGGCTTTCCGTGAATCACCGTGGCGGGTCGTAATAGATGCCGGGTCGAGCCCGGCATGACCGTAAACCTGGCTGTGATATGCTTCCATTGTTTCTAATTCACGGATGAATGGAATGTCAGCAAAATCTCCTTGTGTTTATCTGCTCGCCAGCAAGCCGTATGGCACGCTATATATCGGCGTTACTTCCGATCTGCGTAAACGCATCTGGCAACACAAAAATAATCTGGTTGATGGTTTTAGCCACAAGTACGAGGTACATCGACTGGTCTGGTTCGAATTACACGAAAGCATGTACGCGGCGATTGAACGCGAGAAGAATCTCAAGAACTGGAAACGGGATTGGAAGATAAGCCTGATTGAACGACAAAATCCCCATTGGACCGACCTGTATCCATACCTGTGACTAACCCGTCACTGCGAGCCTGATGCTATTTTTCGAGTCATTGCGGGCTTGACCCGCAATCCATCTCGACGACTCCCCGGAAAGTAAGCCGGAAAGCCCTGAGGGCTTTCCGTGAACCACCGCGGCAGGTTGAAATGGATTGCGGCTCGGGGGCCGCAATGACGGTGTGAAATGAGTCATTGCGGGCTTGACCCGCAATCCATCTCGACGACTCCTCGGAAAGTAAGCCGGAAAGCCCTCAGGGCTTTCCGTGGACCACCGCGGCAGGTTGAAATGGATTGCGGCTCGGAGGCCGCAATGACGGAATTATAGAGAGTGGGCGGCGGCGCACATGTTTTTGAGTTTGGCCATGGCGAGATCGCGGCCGAGCAGGCCGAGCCCGCAATCGGGGGCGGCTATCAGGCGCTCGGAATCAATATGATTGAGCGCCTGGCCCAGGCGTTCGCGGATATCGTCGACTGATTCAATCTCGCTTCTGGCAATTGCGACGACCCCGAAAATCACCTTCGTCGTCGGCAGACGCTCGAGCAGCGATAAATCGTTGTGGCGATGCGCGTCTTCGAACGAAACCGCATCGATACTCGAATACTCAATCGCATCGGCGATCTGCAGGTACGAATCGGGATCGGCCTTGGGGTAGTCATCACGATCGAGCTTGTCGGGGTAGCCGCAACACATGTGCACCGTACGCTGCACATTGTTCGGGCAACCGTGAAACGCACGCTCGAGATTTTCGAAGCCATAATCGAGCGCTGCCTGGGGTTTGCGTGCGAACAGTGGTTCATCGATCTGGATATGCTCACAGCCGGCCTCGGCGAGCGCCAGAACCTCGACATTCAGGGCCTCGGCAATATCCCGACCTAGTGCCTTCGGGTCGTGGTAGAACGCATCATGATTGGTGTCCGAAATCGTCATCGGACCCGGCATCGTGATCTTGACCGCTCTCTTACAGCTAGCCTGTGCGCGCTGCCAGTCCGCCACCAGGAATTGATCGCGCACCGAAACCGGCCCGTTAATGGTCGGCAAGCTCGCCTCGTAGGTGCCGCCACGAACTTCCTTGCGGGTCAGGTGCACGAAATCGAATCCGAGCAGGTGCCGGCAATGGTAGTGGATGTAATTCTCGCGCGAGATTTCACCGTCGGTCGGAATGTCGATACCGCATTCGATTTGATCGTCGATCGCCTGCGCCACGCCGCGCGCAATAATGTCCGGCGCATCAGGCCCGAGAGCGTCCATCGCCTTTTCCCAGAGCGCTGTCGGGTCGGCGGTATCTGGTCCCTCGGGGAGATTGAACCAGTCTGGCAGCTTGACGAAATCGGGCTTCGGGTAAGCACCGATGCAGGTAGTTTTTATCGCCATTGGAATGCCTCTCCTCAGTTATTTTCCGAATTATCCTGCCGCTAAGATAACCGGCGTTGAGACCGGTTTCAACGGTGTCGATATCCTGTTAATTTACCAACCCGAGGTTTAAGCTGTAAATCAGTGCTATCCAGATATCGAAGCAATCTATATTTTGTATAAAAATTAACCTGTTTTTAACCGCCGCAGATTAGGGTAGAGTGTACATTCGATGTCTCCGGCTGGAGTAAACCGGGTAAAAATCCGGATTCACCGGGGTAGTTGCAAAATAAAAATACAATTCGGGGCGCCTTAGTCCCAACAATAACAATTGGAGGAGATATAGCATGTTTATAAAATCGATTAAAAAATCCGCAGTGATGACCTGTGTGGCAGGTGCTTTGACGCTAGCGATGAGTCAGTCTGCACTTGCGGTTGATCTGACGGTTTACACGGCCGTAGAAGCAGAAGATCTGGCGCGCTATGCCGAGACTTTCAATAAGGACCACCCCGATATCAATATTAAATGGGTTCGGGATTCAACCGGTATCGTCACCGCCAAGTTACTAGCGGAGAAGAACAACCCGCAGGCCGACGTGATCTGGGGGCTGGCCGGGACCTCGCTGTTACTGATGAAGAGCGAGGGCATGCTCGAACCTTACAAGCCGAAGGGTGTCGAGAAGCTGGACCCGAAATTTGTCGACAGTAGTGCCGTGCCGTCCTGGACCGGGATGGACGCGTGGGTAGCCGCGGTGTGTTACAACACAGTAGAAGCGGCCAAGCATAACCTGGTACCGCCGAAAACCTGGACTGACCTGCTCAAGCCGATGTACAAGGGGCACCTGATCATGCCAAATCCAAACTCCTCGGGCACCGGGTTCCTAGACGTTTCAAGCTGGCTGCAAATGTTTGGTAAGGAACAGGGCGGCTGGGATTACATGGACCGCCTGCACAAGAATATCGCGCGCTACACCCATTCCGGCTCCAAGCCCTGCAAGCTGGCTGCTGCAGGTGAAATCCCGATTGGGATTTCCTTCGCCTTCCGCGGTGCCAGGTCCAAGGCCAAGGGTGCGCCGATCGATATTATCGTTCCCGAGGAGGGAGTGGGCTGGGAAATGGAAGCTTCCGGGATTATCGCGGGAACTCCTAACCTGAAAGCCGCGCAAACCCTGATCGACTGGTCGATTTCCAAAACGGCAATGGAAATGTACAACACCGCTTACGCGGTGGTCGGCATGCCGGGCGTGGCCAAGCCGGTCAAGTACTTTCCGGACACCCTGCTGGAAAAAATGATCGTCAACGACTTCGAGTGGGCCGCTAACAATCGCAAGGCAATACTCGCCGAGTGGCTGAAGCGTTACGATTCGAAATCAGACGCCAAGTAGGCAAAGGTAACTGTTAGAATGCGGCCTGACCAATCAAAAGGTCAGGCCGTTTCCGAGCGCGGTGTTATTTCTCCCATGAATTACCCCCATTCAACAGGTGGTTGACCATGACAGAACAAACCGGAGTTGAATCTAATGCGGGGGTTTATCTCCAGATAGACCGGCTTACCAAGAAATTCGGCAGCTTCGTTGCGCTCGACAGCGTTTCGCTCGAGGTTTACGAGGGCGAATTCATTTGCTTTCTCGGACCCTCGGGCTGCGGCAAAACCACGTTACTGCGTGCCATCGCAGGCCTCGATATCCAGACTTCGGGCACGGTACGCCAGGCCGATGTCGATATCTCGGCGCTACCACCGTCGGAACGCGATTTTGGAATCGTGTTTCAATCCTACGCACTGTTTCCGAACCTGACTGCCGAGCGCAACATCGCTTTCGGGCTGGAAAATCAAAAGCTCGAAAAATCAGCCATTACGAAACGCGTGACCGAACTGCTGGAACTCGTCGGATTACCCGACCAGGGCCCCAAGTACCCTGCGCAATTATCGGGCGGGCAACAACAACGCATCGCGCTGGCGCGTGCGCTGGCCACCTCCCCCGGGCTGTTGTTACTGGACGAACCGCTATCGGCACTGGACGCCAAGGTACGCGGTCACCTGCGCCACGAAATGAAAACTCTGCAGCGGCGCCTCGGCGTAACCACGGTGATGGTGACCCACGACCAGGAAGAGGCGCTGACCATGGCGGATCGCATCGTCGTCATGAATCAAGGCGTCATCGAACAGGTCGGTACGCCGACCGAAATCTACCGCGAACCCGATACCCTGTTCGTCGCCGACTTCATCGGCGAGATGAACCAGGTCGAGGGACGCGTCAATGGCGATAACAGTGTTTCCATCGGCGAGTTGAGTTTCAAATCGCGCAGTCACGGG
>CALJYH010000126.1 GCA_937984095.1 uncultured Gammaproteobacteria bacterium
AGGCACGATCATACCGCCGAGTGCGCCCATACCCGGCAGAATGACTTGCGAAAACGACGACAGCTCCCCTTCCATGACTTCTCGCTTGATTTCGAGCCCGATCAGGAAGAAGAATACGGCCATTAAACCATCGTTGATCCAAAGCAGCAGCGGTTTGTTAATCGCCAGCGTACCGACCTGTACCGCCACCGTTGTATCCAGCAGTTCACTGTAGAAACCTGCCAACGGAGAATTGGCAACCACTAGCGCGACCACGGCCGCGAGCAGTAGCAGGATGCCTCCAGCCGACTCCAGTTTCATAAAGTCGCGGACCGCGTCGACGATTATCGGGGTTTCGTAATTCTTATTCATATTAATCGCTTGTTAGAGACAGTCAGCAAATCGCCAGGGCTATAGATGGGGATCTGCTAGGTTTTTAAAAGCCTGAATCCATGACCTTCCGAACCGCTTAATTTATCCCGATCGGTTCGTGTTATCTGCCCGGTCAACAGAAGGTGAACTGCCCGATGTTACCGTTATTGCACTGATTGAGTTTCCTACGGTAGAGGCGTGCAAGGCTTTTGTAAACGACCCGGATTACGCGCCCTTTGCGCAGGCACGGCAGGCCGGAACCGAAAGCAATTTTTACGTGATCGACGATACCGATCTTGCGCAGGGCGTGCCTTATCTGCCCCCGGGGTAAGCCTGCCCCCCGGGGGCAGTATTGTTCGTTAGTAAATTACGAGCTAGGCTTCAACGACCTTGGCGTCGGGCGCATTCTTCTGCACCGATGCGATACCGTTGTCACGGCCTGAAGCGGTGCTGTAAGACTGGCTGCTGCCGATTACCTGTTTATTCGCGGCTTTTAGATTGAACCTGAATTTTCCGGAAGCGGTTTCCTTTTTTTCGAAGTTTGCCGCGTCAGCCGAATTTTTACGTACCGATTCAATACCATTTGCACATCCCGCTTTGGCACTATATCCCTCGCTCGAGAGAATAATTTCGCCATTACCCGCCTTTAGACGGAATCGATGTTCACCAGATTTATCTTTATAGACTTCAAATTTTCCAGCCATGTCATCTCCTTGGATTGTTTAGTTTTTTTGGGCCGGCTATAGTGTCTAATTGCAACTAATTTTGCAAGCGCCTGCGGGGCTTCCAAATCAGTTGAAAAAGACTTAAATTCAGAGCAATTAACGGAATACGGATTACAGGAATGCGTTGGCGTGGCCGAAGGCAAAGTAGCAACGTTGTAGACAAACGTGGAACGCGTATGCCCCGAATGGCGCGTCTCGGTGCCGGTGGTGGCGGCATCGTTCGCTTGCTACCGCTCGTGTTTCGAGTTCTGGGTTTCAAAGGGACGCTGATCGCAATCGTTCTGGTGGTCGGATACAGTTATTTCAGTGGTGATCTCGAGCGCTTTCTGGGTAGTAGTGGGTTAGAGAGCAGTCAAACCGGTTCGACCAGTCAGCCGGTAAAACAAAGCGCTGCCGAAAAACAACTGGTCGAGTTTGTATCCTCGGTACTCGCCGATACCGAAGACAGCTGGAACGAATTATTCAGGCAAAGCGGTAAAAGTTACCGCGAACCAAAGCTGGTTTTATTTCGCCAGGCGGTCGCAACCGCCTGCGGCACCGGTTCGGCGCAAATCGGTCCTTTCTACTGCCCGTCCGATCAAAAAGTTTATCTAGATCTGAGCTTTTTTGACGAACTTAAAAGTCGGCATGGGGCACCCGGGGATTTTGCGCAGGCCTACGTCATCGCGCACGAAATCGGGCATCACGTGCAAACCCTGAGTGGTATTTCGGAAAAGGTTCATAAGGCTAAGAAATCTTTAAGCCAGGTAGAGGCTAATCGGCTTTCAGTCAAACAGGAACTGCAGGCCGATTGTTACGCGGGAATCTGGGCACATGATGCCAGGCGATCACGGCAAGTCCTGGAAGCGGGTGACATCGAGGAGGGCCTGGCCGCGGCCAGTGCGATTGGTGACGACCGCCTGCAGAAACAGGCACGGGGTTACGTCACGCCTGACTCGTTTACCCACGGCAGTTCCAAACAACGTGTGGCCTGGTTTAAAAAGGGCTTGTCAGAAGGCACGTTAAAGGCCTGCGACACTTTCGCCGCAGGGGCACTTTAAAAACTCGATACTGCAAGCGGAAGTTGCCTTGTTGCTAGAGTCCGTGCCTACCCGAGTAGCCGCTGCGGTCGGGTGATATCCATCCCTGCAGCCTGTCTGCAACCGGTTCATAAATCTCGACCATGAGTGGGTAACAGGGTGTGCTATCGTCGGAATGACTACTGCCACAGTCTCCACCCGGACAGGTAGACAAGGCCCCGAGTAAATCGATTTCGGCAAAGAACTCGATGAAGTCACCCGGACGCACCGGGCTCGCCTTCATGAAATATTGATGAGTATCGCGCGTGAATCCGGTACACATGAATACGTTCATGACGTCATGCACGTGCAACTCGGCTTCACTGAGCGGCAGGTTCCTCGCTGCGACGAGCGCACGCGTCAGGTTTGAATGGCAGCAATGATGGTAATCGACTCCCTTCAGCATGTAATTGGTGTAGGGATCGCAGCGCGTGCCGATGACGTCGTGCACGCCACCGCCGTCCTCATCCCAACCATACCAGTCCAGGGTATCGTGGGTAATGGTCGCCATCGGGCGTAACCCGGGTAACGTGCTCCACAGGCGATCGCCGGTGCTGACATGGGTCGCGTGCAGTTGGCGGGTCTTGCCGCTGAAGAAGCGTTCAGAAAGATCGTGCGCATTCCACAGATTCAGGTCGCCCACCTGTGGACCGTCGACACTGACGATACGAAAAAATGAACCTGCCGGAACCTCGAAGGTTGCACCATCGCGCGGTGGCACCGTAATCTCACCTACCTTGTTCATACCCTCGCGTGCCTGTTGGTACAAGGCAAGGTTAGACGGCGGGAGCTGATCAACTTCGTAGCAAATTATTGGTGCTACCGCACGCCGACTGGCCGCATCTGCAGGCGATCTATTGCTTTTTTCTTCAGACATGTCGAGGCTCGCTGTCGGTTTCGAATTAAACGTCATTTTACTGCATCCCGACTCAATCCTGCAGCAGGCGATTCGCGACACCGTTAGCCTGGGCAAGACGACACTGATCGGGGACTAACTGTTGGCTCTCGGGGCGGGTGCGTCCCTGCATCAGGTTAGCGACACCCTCGACGTGTTCCCCGCTGTTGGCAATCACATGGTAAAGCTCGTGCGCCAGTGCGACACCGGGATCATCGACACCCAGCATCAACCACACGCTCGGCGCGAGCCAGGGTCGCATACGCGTATTACCCAGACCAAAAGCCTCGCCATCAAATGCCGCCTGCATTCGGGTATCGCGTGCAAACACCACCCTGACCTGCCCAGTGCCAACCGCCTGGAACAGCGTGCGCGCGCTACCGGTAGACAGGTCGCGCAGGTAATCTTCACCGTCGACGGCATGTATCGACACCTCGCCAGCGATGATCGAACACTGCGCGAGTATCTTGTAAGCCTGTTGCACCGCCTGCTCGACCTGTTGATGCGACCAGCGTGAATCGAGCACCAGGATGTCAAGCGGTAACCGGAAACCGGTACCGGTTTGCGGCGGCCCCAGTTCGAGACTGGGAAGCGCTTGCTTAATCACCGTGGCACCAGCGAGCGGGTCGGCAATATAACCGGTGCTAACCCAGTCGCGTGCACCCGGACTGCTGTTGCCATAGCGGTTACGGAGTTCAGCGGCAATATCGGCCGCGTTCCATTGCGGATGCGCCATTTTGAGCCGGGCAACAAGCGCGGTTACCCGGGATACCGCATAGCTCGAACCCGAGACCCTGGTTTCGGAACCGGAATAGTCGAGCGCGGCCACCCGTTCTGCCGGCACCAGGTAATCGACCGAGACCCTGCCCCAGTTGGTGCGCTCGGCGGGTTGCACGAAGTCGTCCGCCGATGTCACCACGATTACGTTGTCAAGATCGAGCGCCGCCGGATACACCGGTCGCTCATCAATGTCACGCCCGTCGTTACCGGCCGAGACGATAAACAGCATCTGCGGGTGTGCACGCGCGACGCGCTCGAAACCGCCCCAGTCTTCGAGCCGGTTGCTGCCGAGTGGCATACCGAGAATAGTCACCTGGTTGTCCGCGGCGTGCTCGACCAACGCCTGCATGCGCGACATATCAGGCCTCGGGTAGCGATAGGGAACCAGCTCAACAGCAGGGGCTTCGCGCAGCAACAGCGATGCGGTGCGGGTGCCATGGCGCTGCAGGAAGAATCCGGAATTAACCGGGTGGGCGTCATAAGGCAAGTTGTCCATATCCCAGAAATCGTAACCGATTAGCTGGCCGTCGGTGTCCCTGGCGAGACGGCGGTTGATTTCGGGTAAACGATAGTTGACGCCTGAATCCACCATACCGACGCGTATTGGCGTGTCGTCAGCGGGATGTTTTAGCGGTTTTGCGGGAATCGGTTCAATAAATTCCAATGGTGGGTTAAGCCAATCGGACTCGCCTTTTGGCTCAAGCTCCGTATCCAGTGTAACGATATCAGTCGCCTGGCCCTGCCCGGTATAGTTAATTTTGCGTGCGACCTGCAGGCTACAATCGGCACTTAGCGACAGCAGTACCAGGGGGTCGCCAAACTCGCCAAACAGTGAACTGACAAAACGAGGCGGCTGGCCCGTGCGCTCGATAACATCCAGTTCCACGAGGGCATCATTATCGACCTCGATGCGATGCCGGGTGCCAACTATTGTTTCGCGAAACTTTATCTCGGATTTAACAATCGATCCTGTCGCAAATCCCGGCGCAGGTTCGGCGGTATCTTCCCAATCCTGGCATGTCGCCGTTGCGAACTCCAGCAAGCGCTGTGGTTGCCATTCGTTTGCCATTATGGTGTCGGAGATTAACAACAACCCGATAAAAATAAACTGGAGCTTCATCGTTACATTCTGCGTGAGTAACGTTCGTCTAGTCCAATAAAATTGTGCTTCGGGTAGAATCTGGAGCCATGATTGCTTTTTGTCTTGCCGTACTGCTTTTACTGGTCACCCCCGGACCCGGAGTGCTGTCGACGGCTGGGATTGGCGCGGCGTTTGGATTTAATGCCGGCCTGCGCTATGTCACCGGCCTTTTTATTGGCACCAACCTGGTGGCGCTGATCGTAGTTTCCGGGTTGGCAACCATTATCCTCGCCACGCCCTTGGCCAGATACACGCTGTTGGTGGCCTCGGCAATTTACCTGCTGTATCTCGCCGTGCGCATCGCCTTTGCCGGTAAAAAGATTGCGTTTATACACGCGGACGAAAAGCCGGGCTTGCGTGCAGGCCTGCTGCTGCAATTGATCAATCCAAAAGCCTACGCGGTAAACATGACCTGGTTCACCGGATTCGTGCTGTTCCCGGGCTCACTGGTCACCGAAACGCTGTTCAAATTCCTGGTGATCAACCTGATCTGGATTCCAATTCACCTGCTATGGCTCGCGGCAGGCAACATCGTCAACCAGCTCGACCTGAGCCCGCAGACCCATTTTCTGATCAATTGCGCGATGGCATCGGCAATGGTGGTTGTGGTTGGGCTGGCTATTTTCTCTTTGGTCTAAACTGCACGCCTGTGTTGGTTGGCGTAAGACCAAATACTGGCAGGAAATCACGAGATTAGTCACAGAGGTTCAGGACACTGTCAACCTAAAGCTAATACCCAGAATCGACAATGAATCGATACCGACTAGACCAAACCTTGGCCTGCCCTGGTCTCAGGTAGATCTGTATGAACGGTTCGGGACAAGCGGCTCGCGCCACCGCCCAGAACACCATGCGCGTTATAGGCGCATCTCCCTTGAACTCGACCGCGGCCGCGGTTTTATTGTTGCGCACTAGTGCGGCGTTGTAATCCCCGGGGTCCTCGCCTTCAAAGACGGAAATCCAGAGTGAATTTTTCTGCAGCGGTTTATCTACCTCGATTGCATTAGCACGAAACCAGGCCAGGTTTTTTATCGGCACCGGCTTTTCGGTCACAAACGGAAACTCGACCCGATAATCAGGGCCATATGGCACATCGTCGATGATGGTAAAATTATGGTTGTAATGATTGATGTCGATAGTCTTGGTGCCACTGTTCTCGAGATGATGCTCGATAACAAGTTCGGGCCTACCGGTTACCAGTTTAATGGTTTTACGGTAGCGATAAGCCCAGCCTCGCTCGCCCTTGAAATCCTGCACGAACCTCACCCAGTCTGACCCGTGCTCGATTTCCCACTCACCCGCGCGAATAATCCTGTAATCACCGTGAAACTGGTACTCGCTGGCCTCTCCTTTGGCCAGCAGTCCGACGCCGACCTTAACAAAGGACTCACCCGCTTTCGCCTCTGCGAACCCCATCGGGTTGAACATAGCAAATTCCTCTGCTGGGCCACTGACAGCGTCATGGCGGTTAGGGTCGTGGACGGTATGCAATGGCGCGTAAAAGCGGTGGCCCGCGTAGTCGACACGTTCGATAATGCCTGACCAGTCAAAACGAGTACCCCGATAATAACCGTGCTCGGCGTCCGGTAGGTAAACTGAAGCCCTGATTTCCCCGTTATCCAGTTCGAGCCTCGGAAATTCGGTTTCAGCGAATAAAGGCATGCTTTGGATTAGAGCACAGACGGCAATTATCAATTTTTTCATAAATACGTTAAAAACATTGTCCCGGTTGCAAGATACTATTGATCTACAACCTTACCACGCAGCAACTTCATCTTGCCTCGTTGAGTTTTGCTGTCCAGGCGTTTGCGTTGCGAATTTTTGGTGGGTTTGGTCGGCTTTCTTGCTTTTCGTACCACCGCCACGGTTTTAATCAGTTCCTGCAATCGCTCAAGCGCAGCCTGACGATTTTTTTCCTGGGTGCGATACTGCTGGGCCTTGATAATCACAACGCCCTCCTTGCTGATTCGCCGATCACGCAGGTTTAATAGACGATTCTTGTAGAAATCGGGCAGTGACGACGCATTGATATCAAAGCGAAGATGAATCGCCGAGGAGACTTTATTGACGTTTTGCCCACCGGCACCCTGAGCCCGGATTGCCGACAGTTCAATTTCGTCGTCGGGGATATTAACGTTGCGAGAGATTTGCAGCACGGATGGATTATCCCAAAATTACAACCTGGATTATAGAGACCAGGAAAATGAAGCAATTCTAATCTCCAGATATGGATTTTTTTTGACCTGGCCTCGTCAATCAGGATCTTCATCTATAGTGCCGGATACATTCATTTAAGATGACCTGTCTCAAATCCTGCAGGCAATAAATGTTTAGTATTGAGACGATTCAACTAACTACTGATTAGATAAGGGTAGATGTCGAGATATGAAAGATACGCTGCTGGCATTGAGTGACCTCTTGAATATGCTTCCTGATGCCGTGGTCATTGTCGATGGTAAAGGTCGCATCACGTTCGCTAACACGCATATCGAGGGTCTGTTGGGATACTCCCCTGAAGAACTCGAAAAACAGCCACTGGACCGCTTGATCCCGAAGAACTATCGAGCAGATCATAAAACCCATTTAGCGAGGTTTCGGGAACACGGGCAACCAATGGCCATGGGTGATCGTCCCTTGATTTATGGGCTTGATAAATCGGGCGACGAGATTCCAATATCGGTATCTATAGCGAATCTTGATCTCGATGGTGAGCGCTATTCAATTGCGATCATGCACGATAGCGGTGAGGTACAATCTGAGATCACCCAGGTTACGTCCAAGGCCGAAACCGATCTTCTGACAGGAATCGGAAACCGTTTGCGGCTTTCACAGGTATTGCAAACCGCAATTGAAAGATCAGGCCCATTCAGCCTCCTGTTTCTTGACCTGGAGAGATTCAAACCGTTCAATGATAACTACGGGCACGAGGTTGGCGACAAGGTACTTCAAATTGTCGCCAGGCGGCTGCAGGCACTCGTTCGTTCAGAGGACCTGGCAGTTCGCCTGGGTGGAGATGAGTTTGTGTTGTTTCTTGACGGATTAATCGACACCGAGATACTCGAACAACGCGCGGCAGCAGTTGCCGATAGCGTGGCGCGCCGCTTTCATATTGGAGACCTGTCCGGCGCGGTCGGAGTTAATATCGGGGGGGCGACGTTCCCGCGTGACGGCAGGACCGAGCACGATCTATTGAAAACAGCTGATCGGAATATGTACCAGGCCAAGCAAGCAGGGATTCCTTACAAGATCCGCAAATAAAACGCTTCCTCAAGGTTTACGCGTTGCGATTAATAATGCTACTTTCAGCGTTTGATCAGCCGTTGAGTCCAACATGTTTTACAAAACCAGCGAACCTCATGGTTTGCCGCATAATCCCTTTAAAAGTTGCGTGGCGCCAAGACCTATCGCCTGGGTGAGTTCAATCGATCCCAGTGGCGTCGTGAACCTTGCTCCCTACAGTTTTTTTAACGCGGTTGCGAGCGACCCGCCAATGGTGATGATTTCTTTTAACGGCTACCACGAGCATGGTGGCGAAAAGGACACCCTGGCCAACATAAAATCGAGCGGTGAATTCGTCGCCAACATGGTGCCGCGGACGCTCAAGGACGTGATGAATGTGACGACCGCACCGGTGGCGCACGAGGTTGACGAACTGGCGCTTGCCGGGTTGACCACCGAGGATTCGGTGCTGGTGAAACCGCCACGTGTCAAGGAGGCACCCATTCACCTGGAATGCACCTTGCATCAGGAAATCAAGCTGCCCTGCACTCTAGAGGACAGTATCAACACCATGATTATCGGTCACGTGCTCGGGGTACATATCAGGGACGAGGTTCTTACCGACGGGATGGTCGACTTGTCAAAAATCAAACCACTTGCCCGACTGGGATACCTGCAATACAGCGCGGTCGAAAATCCTTTCGTGATGAGGCGACCGCAGGACTGAGAACCTCAGCTGTCGTCGTCCGCTGCAAGCGATTCCTGGAATCCGGGCGGCACATCGGCGGAATACCTGGCCAGGCCCTGTCTGAGAAAATGCTCACGCATCGGTTGGCCATTCCCGGCCAGGGCCCGCATTTCCGATTCGGGCGTAGGATCCTGGACCGAAGGCCAATGACCCGGCTGGAGCTCGGACCCCTCGGCAGCGATATCCAGTGGATCGTCTTCGCTGATTGCCGGGGTCTGCTCAAGATCCATGAACTGCCAGGTCGCCTCTAGAGGTATATTGTTATGCGGGTCATAAAAATAGATCGACCAGAGCAAACCATGATCTACCGCACCCTCAACCTCGATCCCTGCCGCTTCGACACGATCCTTGAGCGCAAATAACGCTTCCCGCGACTCCACCGTGAACGACACGTGATCGAAACCCAGCGGCAGGGTGGTGCGGTCGCCGGGAAATTTTCGATTCATCACGGTCGCACCTTCGTACTCGAAAAATGCGACGTGGGTAGTGCCGTCGGCCAGTTGGAAAAAGTAATGCCGATAGCCATCGTGGCCGATTCCGGCGCTCAGTTTCAGACCCAGCAGGTCACGGTAAAAACGAATGGTTGTGACCATGTCGTCGGTAATGAAAGCGAGATGGTTTATGCCCTGTAGACTCATAACAGTTACCAGGTGATCTGATCTATATCTTGTATGGAGGAACCGTAATCTTCAAGGCTATCACAAGTCTTATTTCCGGGCTCGCAAATTCAATCCCGCCAACGCGCAAGCGCGTAACTTACTGACTGGTTAATTCTACGGGGGTGGAGCACCGTAGCGAGCGAGCACACTGGCCAGGCGATGAATCGTTACCACACCCTTGTATCTCCCCTCATCAACGACAAAGATATAACTGGTATCCTCCCGTTCCATCATGGCCAGTGCCTTGACCGCCGAGGAAGCGGACGTGATCGATAAATGTGGCTCCTGTTTATATTGATCAACCGTGCTGTCGAGTAACTGCTCTGCCTCGGCCTCCATATCCTGCAGGTTGGATAGCTGCTCACCCAGAACGTGAGCCATTTCGACGACATATTCCGGAAGACAGCCGTGCTTGAGAACGTTCTTCAACGTGACCCGCCCGGTTATTTGCTCGCCAGCATCACAAAATGGAAGACCGGGTGTATTCGCGCGGTCACATTCCTCAAAAAACTCCCGCGCTGTCATCCCTGATTTCGCGACCTTGGTGGAAATCAGCACCTGCTCTACGTTCATGGAAATTTACCTGTCGTCATGGGTTAGAGGTACCGGAAATAGACGTAAAAACTAGCGATACCAATACTCAGCAACATCATTGGAAAGGCCATCAGCATGAAGGGCAGGAAGCGGATGCGGTGACCCGCGCGCTCGGCGAAGCCGGCCACAATAAGGTTCGCGCTTGCCCCGACGAGGGAGCCATTGCCGCCCAGGCATGCACCCAGCGCCAGCGACCACCACAGCGGCATGAGGTATTCGGCTCCCCCAAAAGTCGGCGCCATGGATTTGATGACCGGGATCATGGTTGCCACGAACGGTATGTTGTCGACCACTGCAGAGGCGACTGCCGAAACCCACAGGATGGTAAGGGCCGTTACGGTAAGGTCGCCGTCGGTGTAGTTGATGACGAGATCCGCGAGAATACGCAATACACCGGCCTCCTCGATCCCCTTGACCGCGATGAACAGGCCAATGAAGAAGAAAATGGTGATCCACTCGACGTTGCCGAAGGTCTTGTTTACTTCCTCAGACTGCTCCTCGGCATCGTTTTTCAAATTGGACAGGAGCAGCAGCAGGGCGGCGCCGAACATGGCGATCGTAGCGGGTTCCAGGCGTAGCGGGTGTGCCAGCACAAAACCCAAAATTACCAGCGCAAGCACAAACATCGACTGTTTCAATAGCCTTACATCCGTTATCGCATCCTTTTCCTTGAACTTCATAATTCGCTCACGCGAGTCCGTGGTGGCGTGCATACTGCGCCCCCAGACCAGGTAAATAATTCCCAACGTGACAGCGAGGATAAAAGGGATTATGGGCGCGAGGTTGAGCAAAAAATCGTTGAACGACAGACCGACGGCCGAGCCAATCATGATATTCGGTGGATCACCGATCAGGGTGGCGGTGCCGCCGATATTCGACGCAAAAATCTCGGCAAAAAGGAACGGATAGGGGTTGATCTTCAGTTCATGGCTGATCAGCAGAGTGACGGGTGCGATCAGCAGCACGGTTGTGACATTATCCAGCAGTGCGGAGAATAGCGCTGTAACCAGCGAAAGCATGAACAATATACCCCAGGGGCTGGCATTGACCTTCTTGGCCGACCAGACCGCAACATACTGGAAGATACCGCTACCCCGGGTAATGGCGACGATTACCATCATTCCGGTGAGGAGTCCGATCGTATTGAAATCAATACCCGAGATGGCGGTTTCCTGATTCAGGACTCCCAGCACGACCATCAGCCCTGCACCCATCCCGGCCACGATCGCACGGTTGACCTTCTCCGAGATTATGAGTACGTAGGTCGCTACAAACAGGATCGACGAAACCCATAGCGGGTCCCAGCCGAAAATCACATGGGCGACAAGTTCGCTTTCACCGTGCATTTTTGTTTCTTACTCCGAGGATTATCATCGTTTTTGTAAAGGAGTTTTTTTAGATTACTGATCTTGCTCCGCTGACTCGTCCGTATCACTGTGGTCGATCAACCGCCCCATGATGATCCCCTCGAGAACATCCCAGGTTGATACCATCCCGACCAGCTTTTTTCTTTTACCCTTGATGACAATAACCGGCAGGCTTGTATCCTTGCTTTCATCGAGCAATGCCAGTAGCTCCGGAAAGGCCGTTCCTGGTTTACAAAAAAGCAGTTTGCTTGGCTTCTCGAGGAAATTTTCTACCGGTTGGTCAGCAATCTTGTGCCAACGATCTCCCATCTGGATAACTTCGTCCGGCAGAAAATGGAGACTGGAAATACTGTGCTTGCCAAGGTTCAGTGCCGCCCTGGGCAACAGCAGGTGACTCAAACGGCGCAGGCCAAACAGTCCGATAAACGAGCCTTCTTCATCCACGACGGGGAGGTTGCGAACGTGATGTTCATGCATGAGGGTCATGGCATGGGCGACGGTGTCCGACGGCTTTAACGTGAACAGACC
>CALJYH010000127.1 GCA_937984095.1 uncultured Gammaproteobacteria bacterium
ATCGGTAAGGGTATTCTGCCAAAAGGCATCGAATTTTTGAGCCGCTGCGCTTTCGCCGATTTGCCAATGGCTGCACAGTGACTCATGCCAGGAGGCCGATGGCAATAGTTCTAGCTCATCGATCGAGACGCTGATATCAAACGCGAGGTTACACCATTGAATCTGCTCGGCGGGCGCTAGCGGTTGGCGTGGTGGGGGTGCTGACTGGCAACCTTTCTGGTAAAATGGCGTGAATACCCGGTAGGGAGTGCCATCTTTCTTGCTAATGTTCCAGGGCTCCCATAGCAGCGCAGCGTTGAAACTGCGGGTATGGATATCTTCCGCGACCAGGTCAGCCTTGATTTGGGCGTCCCGTTGTATGCGCCAGGGCTCATAGCAGCGATTCCAGAAAACCCCCTCCACCGGCAAACTCGCTACGAGCTGCGCGATTATTTTACGCGCGTCCCCCCTGAAAATTCTGAGCCTGTCGTCAAGCGAAAGATTTAGCGCAGTCAACGAATGATGTAACCATACCCGACTGGCAGCGCCCATTGCCCAAGCTGCTGCATTATCGTCATCCAGGATATAAATCGGCAACACGTCGCCAGCCGCGGCCGCGGCGTTTAACGCCGGGTTATCCAGGACTCTAAGATCCTGGCGAAACCAGGCGATAGCAAAGGGCTTTGGAGTCAAAATGGAAGTTGAGAGCCGTATGCGCTAAAGCGAATTTAGCAGCATGAGCTCGTCCGGATGCGGTTGCATGTAGTACGAGCGTTCGATGTATTGATTAGGATTGCGGCGAAAATGATGGCGCAACAGGGTAATCGGAACAATGAGAGGCAGCAGCCCCAGGCGATAATTTTCAATACAGTTGCTCAACTCCTGCTTGTCACCTTTATCAAGCTCCTGTTTCAGATAACCGCGCACATGTTCAAGCACGTTAACGTGGTTTGATCGCTTTGCAAAAATCTTCAAAATCCTCATCATCTCTGCTAGATAGCACGGTGCATATTTCTCGATAGGATCCTTATGCGCGGCCGAGAGTTCGCGCCCAAGTTTGCGACCCAGGTCCTGGTCATGGCTATAAAGTATTAGTTTGTGACGGGCATGAAAGTCGGTTAGTGCCGCCCAGTCGAGTCCAGTTGTAATCATTTCGTGCCAGCGTTTGTATAAGAAAACTCGTTTGACAAAGCTTTCGCGCAACACCGGGTCGCCGAGGCGGCCTTCTTCCTCGACGGGCAGTGCAGGAAAGTTCTGCATCAGGGTTTCGGTATAGAGCCCAACGCCGCTGCGTTGTGGCTGATCTTTATGATAAACCTTGACGCGTTCCATGCCACAGCTGGGTGAATCCTTCTTGACGATGTAGCCGAAAACTTTTTGCTGCCATGATTTCTGGTCATGGGAAATCTGGATCAATGCCTGGGTAATGTTCAGTTCAGCATTTTTATTGCCAATCGCCTCGGTCCTGCCTGCGACGTCGACCAGGCGAATAGTTTCTCTAGGGACGCCGAGTCCAATCGCCATTTCGGGGCAGAACGGGCGAAAACTGAAATACTGGCCGAGTGTATCGAGGATGTAGCGATTTTGCTTATGGCCACCGTCGAAGCGAACCTTCTCTCCTATCAGGCAGCTGCTGACACCCAGTGTAATTTTTTTATGCCCGTCAGTAACGGGCATAGGAATTGAGCGTTCGATCAGATTTCGAATCAGGCATAGCCGCGGCGGATGAACGGGTTTAACAATCGATGCAGGAATCCAGTGAACTGGATTGGTCCCTCGGTAACCGCGAGGCAAATGCATTCACGATCCTGGGTCGCGACCGGTGTATGCTGGTCGTTTTCATCCCTGATCAGAAAATCACCCTGACCGTAAAGGCCGGATTCGTCAGAAAAGCTACCCTCCAGAATCACCGTGTACTCATCGCCCATGTGGGTGTGCGTGGTCGCAGAACCACCGGGTTTGATTTTCAGCAATTCAACCCTGGCGCCGTTGCTATCGCGACACAACTCGACGCTGTGAATATCGGCAGAGACGCGCTTCCAGTCCAAATCATCGTAATTGCGCTCAACAAACTGGTGCAGGCAACGCGGCACCCGGGAGTCAACCTCACGGGATTCTCCGTCCGGCAGGTCCTCGGGCAGTGAATCAAGCATGCCGAGCAACCTGGTCTTAAGCTCGTCTGACACCTTCGAGGGCTTCAGCTGCAGCATCAGTTCACTGCCGACATGGTTAAGTTGTTGCAGCTTCTGTCCACAGCTCTGGCAATGTTCCAGGTGTGCAGAGATGCACAATGCCTGGCTCAACGGCAGGCTGCCCGCAGAGTAGGCGGCCAGTAATTCTTCATAGGGATGGTTGTTTGATTTATCCATGGTTACCTCGGTACCAGCACTTCGAGTTTCTTCAACGCCAGGCGCACACGGGATTTAACCGTGCCCAGTGGCAGCTTCAGCTCTTCGCTAGTTTGTTGGTGGCTTTTCCCCTCCAGATAGACCTTGGTTAATATTTCAGATTGTTCTTTTGGCAGTTGTTCCAGTCCTACTCTGATGTTCTGCTGGACCCGGCTTTGCTGCACCATTTGAAATGGTCCCGGGCCCTCGTCTTCGATTTCATTAAAGATGTCGGTTGGATCAATTTCAGTGGCGTAACGGCTATTGCGTCGCAGGTAATCGATGCGACAGTTTCGTGCTAGCGTAAAAATCCAGGTATTAAGATTGGCAAGCCTCGCATTGTATTTTGCGGCCTTGAGCCAGACCCGGGCCAGGACTTCTTGCACCAGGTCGTCTGCAACCAGGTCTGCGCCCGGTTCACGCGCGAGACTGTAAGCGCGGATGAGTGGCGCATAGTGGTCAAAAAGCTCGGCGAACGCCGCCTTGTCTCGGTTTTCAGCAACCCGAACAATGCATGCACTGAGATGCGCAAGCTTGTCACTTTTAGCTGTCGTGTTTGCCATGAGGGGCATTATATATGCTCAATTTCCGGGTTATTAGGCTTATTTACGTGTGAGTGATGATACTGGATCACTGATTGATCCAATTCTTTATTGTGGGCGTATAAGACCTCCAATACCTGTTATCCAAGCGAGAGCGAATAAATCGAATGAATACTGATACTCCCATAGTTGAGCGTTTCAAAGACTATTTCCGAACCCTGCACGAGTCCGATCTGAGCCAACTACGCGAACTCTATTCCGACCGCATTGTATTTAAGGATCCGGTTCATGAAATCAGGGGTCTGGTCGAACTCGAGGACTACTTCACTTCGATGTGTTCCGATCTCAGCGATTGCCGCTTCGAGTACCTCGACGAGCTCACCAACGACAGCGTCGCTTACGTCAAGTGGATGATGCACTTTAAACATCCGAAACTTGGCAACCGCCTCATCAGTGTGCGTGGTGTCAGCCATCTTCAGATCAGCGACAAAATAGATTTCCACGAGGACTTCTACGACATGGGCGCCATGCTCTACGAACAATTGCCTTTGCTTGGCAATGTTACGCGCTGGCTTAAATTGCGTCTGGCGAGCTAGCATTATGGCAAGCAAAGCCCCAAGGGTGATCTGGATTACCGGTGCCAGTAGTGGTCTCGGTCGGAGCCTGACATTACAGCTTGCCGGCCAGGGTAACCGGGTAATTGCTTCGGCACGTAACCACGAAGAACTCGAGAAACTCGCTGCACTCAATGCAAACATTGCCGTCCTGCCTTGCGATATTACCGATGAGGACGCGATGGAAACGCTGCGCCCGCGCATCATGGAAATCTCACCCTCACTCGACCAGGTGATACTAAACGCCGGCAACTGTGAGTACCTCGATTTTCCTGATCCGGACTGGTCGGCAGTGCGCCGCGTCATGGAGGTGAACTTTTTTGGCACGGTTAACTGCGTCAAACTGGCGTTGCCGTTATTACGCAAAAGTAACAGCGATCGTCCCCACGTGGTAGCAGTCGTTTCGCAGGTGACCGCCGCGCCGTTCCCAAGGGCCGAGGCCTATGGGGCTTCGAAGTCCGCGTTGCGTTATTTCTTCGACAGTTTGCGCATGGACCTGGCGGCCGATGACATCGATGTGACCGTGGTTAATCCAGGCTTTGTCGATACCCCGCTAACGCGTAAGAATGATTTCCCAATGCCATTCCTGATACAGGTGGATGAGGCGGCCGAGCGCATTGTCAAAAATATTGAAGCAAGGCCAAGGCATTATAGCTTTCCACTGCGACTTTCAGCCCTGTTGTCGCTGTCAAAAATTTTACCGGGTGTATGGCAAAAAATGGTAGCTCTCGGTACTGCAATCCCTGAACAAGATTCCGAGGAAGGTGTGAGCAAATGAATATTGCGATAATCGGTGCCGGGATTTCTGGCCTAACTGCAGCCTACCACCTGCGCCACAAGCATAATATTACCGTTTACGAAGCCGCACCCCGAATCGGTGGGCATACCGCAACAATCGACGTCGAGCATAAAGGTCGGCATTACGCAATCGACACCGGATTCATTGTTTACAATGACTGGACCTATCCGAATTTTATCGAGTTGATGCAGGAACTCGGGGTTGAAACCCAACCTACTGAAATGAGCTTTAGCGTGCGTTGCGATGAGAGCGGTCTCGAGTATGGCGGTAATAATCTGAATACATTGTTTGCACAACGTCGTAACCTGCTGCGACCTTCATTCCATCGAATGCTGCGCGATATTCTGCGCTTCAATCGCGAGGCGATACATGATCTTGAGAGCGGACGCATATCCGAGACGACTACGCTCGGCGATTATCTTGTCGATAATCGCTATGGCGAGGCATTCATATACCAGTACCTGTTGCCGATGGGATGCGCCATCTGGTCGGCATCTACCGAGCGCATGGTCGATTTTCCACTGCTCTTTTTCACCCGCTTTTTCAAGAATCATGGCCTGTTGAGCGTTAACGATCGCCCGCAATGGCATGTCATCAAGGGAGGATCAAGGCGTTATCTTGAGCCCTTGATCAGGGAGTTTAGCGGCGCCATCAGGCTGGACGCCCGGATCTCCTCGGTGCGCCGACGTCAGGATTCGGTAGAACTGGAGATGGCAAACGGGCTCGCAGTACAATACGATCAGGTCGTTTTCGCATGTCACAGCGATCAGGCGCTCGGATTGTTGGGCGATGCATCCAGGGCCGAGTGTGATGCGCTAGAAGCGATTCCCTACCAGTCCAATGAAGTGGTATTGCATACCGATGAAAGTCTGTTGCCACGCCATCGTGCGGCCTGGTCCAGCTGGAACTACTGGTTACGTGAGCGACAACAGGAGCGAGTGGTGCTGAATTACAATATGAACATACTGCAGGGTTTGAAATCAGACACTACTTTTTGTGTTACGCTCAATGCCACCAAGTCGATATCGCCAAATAGAATTATCGATAGTTTCAACTACAGCCACCCGGTATTTTCACTGGAATCGGTGACGGCGGCGAGAAAGATACAGGACTTTAACGGGCTTAATCGTACCTGGTTCGCAGGCGCTTACCTGGGTAACGGATTTCATGAAGATGGTGTTGTCAGTGGACGACGCGTAGCCGATGCAATAAACCGGCTTGCACCCTCGACACCACAGGATATGGCTTCATTCGACCAGGTCGCTTATGCATAGCGCGATTTACCGGGGTTATGTGCGTCACCGCCGCTTTACGCCGCATGCGCACCGGTTCAGCTACCAGGTTTTCATGATGTACCTGGACCTGGACGAGCTCGACAAGGTATTTGCAGTGTCGCCTTTTTGGTCGCGTAAGCCCTGGCGTCCGGCACGCTTCGAGCGCAGCGATTTTCTGGGCGACCCCGCGGTGCCTTTGAAACGGGCTGTGCAGCAAAGAATCCACGATGAAACCGGACTATGGCATGAAGGCCCGATTCGAATGCTGGCGAACCTGCGTTACTTCGGTTTCAACATCAATCCTATAAGCTGTTACTACTGCTTCGATGGACAGGAAGCGTTGCAGTTTATCGTTGTCGAAGTCACCAACACACCATGGAACGAACGCCAGAGTTACGTAATTCAATGTGATCCGAAACAGCGTTTTCAGCGTAGCCAGTTTCAAAAATTAATGCACGTTTCTCCCTTCAATCCGATGAACATGATGTATCACTGGTGTAGCAACAATCCGCAGCGGGTATTAAGCCTTAATCTCGAAACCGAGCGCGATGGGGAAATCGATATGGATGCGACCATGGCGTTAAAACGCCGGGATATCAATGGCGCGTCGCTGGCGGGAATTTTGCTACAGCATCCGTGGATGACGGCCAAGGTCGCATTGACGATTTACTGGCAGGCTTTAAAACTCTGGGTCAAACGCAATCCGTTTTATGATCACCCTAAATCCCAGAATTGGGAACATCAAGATCAATCAACAATAACTAGACTGAAGACGAAGACATGAACACTGTAAATCCCTCCGCAATTAACGCGCCTGAAAAACCAGGCCTTATCGATGGTTTTGCCAAGAATCAGCTCCTCAAGCGCCTGCAGCAGATGCCGCGTGGATACCTGTTAATCGAAGATGGCGACGAGTTACACGGTTTTGGAAATCCGGCTGACGAGATCGACGTCAAGGCGAAGATTGTGATCCAGGATCCGGGCACCTACAGGGATATCGTCTTTGGTGGTTCCATCGGCGGCGCAGAGGCCTATATGCTGGGCAAGTGGACTACGCCGAACCTCGTGGACGTTGTGCGCCTGATGTCGGTCAATATCGATTTTCTGAATGAAATGGATGATTCAAAACCACTGCTGCAACGTGCCGGCGACAAGATTGTTCACTGGCTGAACCGCAACACCGAAAAGCAGGCGCGTGACAATATCTCGCGGCATTATGATTTGAGCAACGACTTCTTCGAATTGTTTCTCGATCCGGAAATGATGTACTCGGCGGCAATCTTTCCGAGGGCAGACGCCGATCTTGACGAAGCCGCGCTGCACAAGCTTGACCTCATCTGCCGTAAACTCGAGCTCAAGCCCGCTGATCACTTGCTTGAAATAGGAACCGGCTGGGGTGGGCTGGCGATTTATGCGGCAAGGCACTATGGTTGCCGGGTTACGACCACAACGATTTCACGGGAACAGTACGACACTGCAACTCGTCGAGTGCAGGACGAAGGTCTCGACGGGAAGGTCACGGTTCTATTCGAGGATTATCGAAACCTGACAGGGCGTTACGATAAGCTGGTCTCGGTGGAAATGATCGAAGCGGTGGGTCATGAGTTTTACAGGCAATATTTCAGTGGTTGTGCCGCTCTGCTGAAGGATGATGGCCTGATGTTACTGCAGGCGATTACGATACCGGATCAACGCTACCAATACGCGCGCAAGTCGGTTGATTTTATCCAGCGCTACATTTTTCCAGGCGGTTCACTACCGAGTCATGAAGCGATCATTTCGTCGGTCAGGTTGAACACCGACATGCTGATGGTCGGGATGCAGGAGATCGGTGAAGACTACGCCAGAACACTCGAAATATGGCGTGAACGTTTTTTAGCGAAGCTGGATGAAGTCAAGGCGCTGGGTTTCGATGACTATTTCATCCGCATGTGGAATTACTACCTGTGCTACTGCCAGGGCGGATTCGAGGAGCGTATTATCGGTACCTCGCAAATTCTGTTGGCAAAACCTGATTGGCGCAGTACTGGCAAGTCTTGATTGAGCGGTAATGTTGGACGTGAAGAAGATATTGATCAACCTGGTACTATTCCAGATTGGCTGGTTCGTTTGTGTGATGGGTGGCGATATCTATGCCGTGATTTTTACAATTGCGGCATTGCTTATCCATAACTGGCTGGTTCTCAGCAATTTGGTCGAGTGGAAGTTAATCGGCATCGTGGTAATCGTCGGCTGCCTGTGGGATATGCTAATGGCGCAAACCGGGGTCATTCACTACGGCGATACCCTGTTACTCGGAATCCCATTGTGGCTGGTATGCCTGTGGATGTTGTTTGCGACCACTTTCATGCACGGTCTGTTCTGGATGAATCGACATCTCCCGCTGGCGGTGATATTTGCGGCAGTACTTGGACCGGCCAGCTACTGGCTGGGGAGCAATTTAACAGACGCTGAACTTGGCTTGCCGCTGATGACATCCTTGTTGATCATGGCCGTCGGTTGGGCGGCGTTGTTTCCATGCGGAATCTACTATGCAGGAAGACTGAAAACATGAAGATCGGGACCAGAACCAAACGCAGCTCCATGGCCGTTCTCGCTTTATCCCTATCGGTGATAATGCCGGCCGGCCATGCCAATGAAGTTATCGCCCAGACTATTGGCGAGGCCTTTGACCTGAAAAGCGACGAACCCCTGTATAGCGAAACCCATTGTCTCAGCGGTGATGCACTCGCACGCGAGGTGATATATCGTAACGTCGAGGGCCAGCTGATTGCACATAAAATTCTGAGCTACAGCACTGGTCCGACGACACCGTCCTTTGTGCAGCATAATTTCTATTCGCAGGAATCGATAGAGATTGAACTGAAACAGGACGAAGTCACCATGACGGTAAGGAATGAAAATAGTTCCGGGCCCGGAAAGGTTACTTCGACTCGCCCCAGTGCAAATTTGCCGATCGTGATTGATGCCGGTTTCGATGCATTTGTTACCGGTAACTGGGATAGCCTGGTAGCCGGAGAGAATAAGAGCTTCCAGTTTCCGTTTGCTGCCCACGAAAGGCTGGTGAAGCTGCGCATCAAACCGACCAGCTGTACCTATGATACCGAATCTGATCAATGCTTCAGGCTGGAAATGAACAACTGGTTTTTACGCATGCTGGTGGCCCCGATCGAACTTGGATATGACGCCAAACTTAAACGACTTAGCCGTTATCGAGGACTTTCGAATATCGGCGATGGTAAAGGCGAGGGGCTCGTGGTCGATATCCGCTACAACTATCAGGATGTCCCCGCGAT
>CALJYH010000128.1 GCA_937984095.1 uncultured Gammaproteobacteria bacterium
ACAACCTGCATCGGTGCTTACCCGAAACCCGACTATATCGAGATCGGCAACTTCGCCGAAACCGAGGAACAGGATGACGGTGTTACGCGCGCTTTCACCTATACCCAGGACAACGCCGACAAGGTACCCGAGGAATCGCTGATCAGGGCAACTCGCGATGCAATCCTGGACCAGATCGATTGCGGCATTGATATCCCTACCGATGGCGAACAACGTCGTGAGAATTATATTCACTATCACTGCCGTCATCTCGACGGTATCGATTTCGAGAACCTGACCAACAAGGTGCATCGCAATGGTGCGGCGGTGGCCGATCTGCCAACCATTAATGCCAGGATCGAACCCAGGGGCAATCATTTCCTCGATCGGGATTTCCAGACTGCTCAGGATTACAGCGATCGGCCGATCAAGATTACCGTGCCGGGGCCCCTGTCGATAATCGACACAACCGCAAACGTTTATTATCGCAGCGAGCGCAAACTCGCTTTCGATCTGGCCGCCGCGCTTAACTTTGAAATTCGGGCCCTTGCCGCAGCCGGTTGTCAGTACATACAGATCGACGAACCCCTGTTTGTGCGCAAGGTTGACGACGCACTGGACTTCGGGGTCGAATGTCTTGATCGCTGCTTCGAAGGCGTACCCAACCATGTCACACGAGTGATGCACATGTGCTGCGGCTACCCGGGTCACATCGACGACGAAGACTATTTAAAAGCAGATCCTGATTGCTACTTTCAGCTGGCAGCAGCAATTGACAAGACCGGTATCCACCAGGTTTCGATCGAGGACGCTCATTGCCTGAACGACTTGAAACTACTCGAGAACTTTGCCGACACCGCCGTGATTCTCGGCGTGGTCACGATCGCCAACAGCAAAATCGAGAGTAGCGAAACTATCCAGCGACGCATTGAGCTTGCACTGCAGCACATCGATCGGGATCGCCTGCTGGCCGCGCCCGATTGCGGCCTGATGATGTTGGGACGCGATCTGGCAATGGCAAAACTGAAAAACATGTGCGCGGCCGCAGGGGCAATCTGACGTTGTATTACCAACAGGCTAACTCGCAACTTGGAGTCATTAAACCAGACATCAGGGAATTCAAATGCCGATAGATCTCACCAACAAGAAAATAATTATGATCCACGGCCTGGCCTCCAAGCCACCGCGGAATGTTACGCACCAGTTATGGCGCAGAACCCTAACCGAAAATATCCGCGTTAGTCACCGCCAACTCGCGCGTAGTCTCGATGCCAATCCCGAAGTATTCGAGTCCGCTTACTGGGCCGATGTAGTACCCCACCATATTCCCGACGATGCCAGATACACCAAAAAACTGCGGCTACAGGTGGACAAGGTCATCGCTGAGCGGCGTGCAGTCAAAGACAAGTTCCATGTCGGCACGGGTGAAAAGGTATCAGGGTTTTTCAAAGACCGCGGCATCGACCTGGTAAAGTTGCTTGCCGGTGCATTGACGGTCAAAGATAACGTCATGACCAATTTCTTGCGCGAGACCGAGCTCTATGACCAGGACCAATATATTGCCGATCAAATTCGCGCACCGCTCGAAAATGCGCTACGTCGCGCCTGGGATGAGGGGCGCGAACCTGTCATCGTTGCCCACAGCATGGGTACCTTTATCGGCTATGATGTGTTGTGGCGGTTTTCGCATCGCAGAACTGCCGGTTTTAAAATCTATAATAAAAAACGGGTGAAGATGTTTATCACGATGGGCTCGCCGCTCGGTGATTCTGCGGTGCGGGATTTGCTGTTCGCCAAACATCACAAGTCTTACACCCCGCGATGGTTTCCAACCAATATTGATTTTTGGCACAACTACGCATGCCTTGGCGACGTGGTCTCGCATCAGAAAAATTTCGATAGGGTATTTTATGAACCGATGCGTGAGCTGAAGTTATTCCCGGCAAAACCGAAATTTCGCACCATCGACTACGTCGATTTACACAATCCATTCGAAGTCGTGACTCACTCCGGAAACCGCAAACGGGAAAAACGCAATCCGCATAAGTCCTATGGCTATCTGGCACAACCGCGGCTGGGCAGCTGGATTGCGGATTACCTGCTGGATCGGTTGCGCTAGGCAAGCCGGGTGCAGCCAGCTGATGGTTGTTTTACCCTGGCTGCCAGGTATCAGGAGTAAGTATCAAAGCTGCAGATCCGGTTGCGACCGCTTTGCTTTGCCTGGTAAAGGGCGATATCTGCCTGTTCTATTAATAGCGTGCTGCTTTTATCGTAGATTGGCAGCATCGCCGCTACGCCGATACTGACGGTTACATAGGGCGAAACGCTTGAGGTGATGTGTGGCAATTTTGCATTCTCGACCGCGCTAAGACATTCTTCGGCAACCTTGATTGCACCCTCTAATTCTGCCGCGGGCAGCAAGGCAATAAACTCCTCGCCGCCGTATCGCGCAATCAGGTCACCCGTACGCTGCATGCAATCACTCAGAATTTTCGCCACGGCAACCAGGCACTCGTCGCCGCGCAAGTGGCCCTGGTGGTCATTGTATTCCTTGAATTTATCGACATCGATCATCAGCAATGCCAGCGACTGTTCGGCGCGGGCGCTGCGACTCCATTCAGCCATCAGCCGCACATCAAATTCACGTCGGTTACAAATCGATGTCAGCGCATCGACCCGTGCGATATTGTTAAGTTCCTGTTGCGACTGCCGGGCCTGCAAATGCATGTTCAGTCGTGCCCGCAACACCCTGGGATGAAACGGCCGGGCAATGAAATCGGCGGCACCTGCTTCAAAGGCTTTCACTTCGGCCTCAGTGGTTTTGTCATCGGAAATAAAAATGACCGGAACCGCGGTATCAAGATCGGAATCGGTCGAATTACGCCACCAGTCGGTGCTTTCGATCCCCCCGATTAATGCCGTATTCACCAGCACCAGGTCCGGCATCCCGTGATCTAACGCCGATGCTACGAGTCCTTTGAAATCCGCGGCGACTTCTACCCCAACGTCCCGCATTTGCTCGATGATCATTTGCAGACTCTGCACATCATCATCGAGCACCAGTATGCGCTGCATCTCGGGCTGCTCGCTGACTCCTTTCGAGCTATCGTCGGAGATCATCGAACCGGTTTTCAGAAACGCATCCAGCTCGGATTCGAGCGGAAAGCCAATGACTAACTCACCCTGGTCGCTAATAACGATGGGTATATTGCGGTCAAATTCACGGTTACCATCCCATTCGGTCTGCCATTTAGCCAGGTCAGTATCCTGCAAGGCGCCACCCGTAGGAGGCTTGATACCGAGCTCATCGAGTAACGTGGCAAGGAGATCCGGATCGGAAATATCCTGGCCGTCGACCCACAATGCACGATATATGCGTCGGCGCAGCTGGCTCGACCTGGCGGGATCACTTTTATTAACCGCGCTGACCAGCGCCGAGGCGGCTGCCGAGTTAGGACGAAATATGGGGACGTTAATCCGGGTTGACGGCGCCTTGCGGCGCACCTCGGCGACCTCGGTTACTAGTTCGCTAAGGACTTTGAAACCCGCCTGCTTGCTGGAAACGGATGGGGCATGCTGAATGCTACGAAATTCAACCTGGTCTTCCAGGTCCATCGCATGCAGACGTTCATTTAACGCGTAACAGAAAGGACAGTTAAAATCAGCGTAAACGGTGAGACTACCAACACCCGACTCACCCGACTCGCCTGACTGCGCCCCTGCTTGTGATGCATTTCCCATGCCCAGGGTTCCAGTTTTTGGTTATTGTAGTTATCTACGAATAATCGCGCTTATCTGACCGGGATTATAAGCTATTCCCGTTCGCAATCGAAACTTTGATTATTCACCCATGCAAACCTTGCGTACCCGTTCCGCGGGAATGTACAACTGCTGCTGCAAATACTTGACCAGGTCCGGCGGATAATCCTGAACATTGAGTGCGCGTGACATGCAATCGAGCCAAAGATCTCGTTCGACCGCGGTTATCGTCAAATGCCTATGTGCTTGCGGAATGCGAATCTGACCATATTTTTCGACAAAGGGTCTGGGACCGCCCATCCAGCCGCATAAAAATAGCGCCAACTTGTCGCGCGATACTTCTTTATCTTGCGGATGCCAATCGTATATTACCGAGTACTTCGCATCGTTTGCCATGAAGTCGAAAAAGCAATCAACCAACTTGCGAATTCCAACCTGCCCTCCTGCTGCCTGATAGGTTGTATCTCCATGTCCGTACTCTGCCTGGTGCGTCACTGCCTGTTTCATCCGTTTATTTAACCTGGTAAAAATATTCCGGCGGATATCAGCTTCGAGTCCCGTTCGTACCCGGGAACTTAATCATTTTCTACCGTAATATCAAACCCCATGTTAAGGTTACCGCGGGGTAATTGACAATGACCCTTAAATTCAATGACGTTCAAGCGGCTCATCATACCGATTGCTATTGTTACCCTGTTGACGCTTACGCTGTACTGGTTAATTGCGTCGCGACTACTACTGGACCCGCCAGAGACTATCCCATCGCCCGGTGCCTCCACCAACTCAGCAGAACCCGTAAAAACCGAAATCGAACCAGTTGTAGCCACTGAAATCGAACTTCCCTCCACCGCCAGGAGCGTCCGCGAAGAAACTGGCCGCCAGGGGAGCTCGAAACTAGTCGAAGTCTTCGGGCGCGTACTGGACCGGGACAGGCAACCTGTCGACGATGTTTTTGTTACCGAAGAACGCTATTTTTCCAACACACGCAGCGACGCGAAGGGCAACTACAGAATTTTAATGGACCTGCCCACGCATCGCTATCCGACACTCAATTTTCTGCGTTATGGATTCAATGGTAAACGCGTCAAGCTCACAAAAGAGCGCATGCAGCAGAAACGAATTTATGAACTTGACGTCACGCTCGAGGATAATCCCGAATCGGTCAGGTTATCTGGTTGGGTTGGCAACGAGATCGGCGGTGCGCTGGAAGGCGCCCGAGTTGAACTCACCGCACAGAAAGAATTTGACGGGGAAGATTTCTACCTGACCGTATTTACCGATCCCGTGGGTAGTTTTACCCTCGATGGTGTGCGCGCAGGTGAAAAGTACAGGCTTTCGGTAAACCTGGCACCCGAGTATCCCATCTATCTGGAACCGGACTTGAGTGTCAGTCTTAATCCAAAACCACTTAACATCGAGCTCAAGTCACTCAAGTTTGTCGATATCGACGGCATGATACTGAATCGGGAAGCCGCACCGGTAAGCGATTTTGAGATTTACGTTAGCAATGTCACGACCGGGGTGCACTCCAGCAAGATCGTCAGCGACTCGTCGGGATTTTTTTCACTCAAGAACTTCCCGGTTGGGGAAGTCAGTCTTTCAACCCGCGGCTCCGACATCTATGAAGTTACCGGCCTGGTATTGACCGACGACGAGTATCAAAACCTGCAGTTGACTATTGACAGGGGCAACCACTACCTGACTGGCTGGATTAGGGATGAAAACGGGATAGTGCCCCTACGCACCATGGTGACACTCGATCAAACCTTTCACGAAGGGCCTGTCAGATATCATCAATACCGCTCGCAGGCCACCGACAATGATGGCAAATTTACATTTAGCAACCTCGGCACCGGTGAATATCGTGTAACGGTTTACGCGCAGGACTATCAGAAACAGGAATTGATGCACCGCATTCGAAATCAATCTGATGAAATCGAGGTCACATTGCGGCGCACCGATAACTGAAAAGTGTGATGCGCTTTTTACCTTGTACTCAAGATAAATCGACGCACCATTCGTGAAACAAATGTTACTATTCGCGCAATGATGATTGCCTGAATCTGCGTCCGCTGCTGGAAAATTCCTCGCGGCTGCCAGTGGGGGGTACTTTAGAATAATAGTGTTCAGCCACAACGAGGGGGAAGAATGAACAAAACTGCAGAATATCTTGAGCGTTTCCTGAATGGGGTTAAAAAACGAAATCCTGGAGAGACAGAGTTTCAGCAGGCGGTATCCGAGGTCGCGAGTACCATTTTTCCCTACATCGCGGATAAACCCATTTACCATAAAATGCAAATCATGGAACGCATGGCGGAACCCGATCGGGTCATCATGTTTCGCGTACCCTGGACCGATGACAAGGGCAATATTCGCAATCAACGCGGTTATCGCGTGCAGTTCAACAATTCGATCGGCCCTTATAAAGGTGGCCTGCGTTTTCATCCTTCGGTCAACCTGAGCGTCCTCAAGTTTCTCGGCTACGAGCAGACCTTCAAAAACAGTCTTACCGGATTGCCCATGGGTGGCGCCAAGGGCGGCTCTGATTTCAATCCCAAGGGTAAAACTGATAACGAAGTAATGCGTTTTTGCCAATCTTTCATGGTCGAATTGCACCGCCACATCGGCGAGGATACCGATGTGCCGGCAGGCGATATCGGCGTCGGCGCCCGTGAAATCGGGTATCTGTTCGGCATGTACAAGCGAATCGAAAATCGATTTGTCGGCGTACTCACCGGCAAAGGCATCGAATTTGGTGGCAGCAAGATCCGCACCGAGGCGACCGGTTACGGCGCCGTGTACTTCATGGAAAACATGCTGCAGCGCGTCGGTGATAGCATCGACGGAAAAACGGTAGCAATTTCGGGCTCCGGAAATGTAGCCACGTATGCCGTTGAAAAAGTGAATCACCTTGGCGGGAAGGTAGTAACGTTGTCGGATTCTTCTGGTTTCGTACATGACCCGGAAGGCATCGACGCTAACAAACTGGAATATGTCCTCGATCTTAAAAATGTGCGCCGCGGACGCATTAAGGAATACGCCGACGAATTTAACTCGGCCACTTTCCACGAAGGCAGACCCTGGATTGTCCCCTGCGCTCTCGCCCTGCCCTGCGCGACCCAGAACGAAATTAATGAGGAAGAGGCCAAGACCCTGCTCAAGAACGGCTGTATCGGTGTTTCCGAGGGTGCGAATATGCCCACCGAACTCGCCGGCATCGATGCCTTCCAGCAAGCCAAGATACTTTATGCACCCAGCAAGGCCGCCAACGCCGGCGGTGTAGCGGTTTCAGGCCTTGAGATGAGCCAGAATAGCAGCCGGGTATCATGGAAAGAAGATGATCTGGACAATCTTCTCAAGGAAACGATGCTTAACATTCACGATAGCTGTGTCGAGTACGGCAACGAAGCGGGACATATCAACTACCTCGCCGGCGCAAACATAGCGGGTTTTGTCAAAGTGGCTGAAGCAATGCTTTCCTTTGGGCATACCTGATTTTCGTACGCATCCGGAAACGCCCACGCTAACTTTGCTCAACTCTCAGAGCGGAATAGTCAGCTGGTTTTTGTAGGCGGTGATTGATCGGATTGCCGGGCTACAACGTATAACTAACCATTCTAAATGGCCATGGCCGCGTCACTGATCTAGCGCGGCCCGGTGAACGTTGGCACAGGCAGCATACGAGGCATAGAGTGCTAGTTTCCAGAACCTATCATTTCGATTTCGACCATCCGGTAGACAAACTTTGGGCTGTGGTATCCGACACCCCCAGGTGGGGCGAAGCCTCCGGTTTTCCGAAATACCAGGTGAGCGAGCAGCTACAGGTTGACGGCACGGTCAAGGTGTTCGGCAAAATTGAAATGGCGGGTATGACTATCCGCTGGGAGGAACCGCCGGTTAACTGGATCGCCGAACGCTGGTTCGAACAACAACGTAATTTCATCAAGGGGCCCATGATCAGCATGACCACGATCGCCTCACTCGAAGATAAGGGTCCGGCCAGCGCCCTCGACCTCGAATTGATTTTTGAAACCCGTAACCTGGTCGGAACCATTCTGGCAAAACGCATGGTGTCAGCATTCGAGAATAAAGTAGGCGCCTTGTTAGCCAACGCCGATCACCTCATCAGGGCCGAAGAACCCGACCTGTTCGTTTCCAGTTATCAGCCCTCACAGTCTTCGCTCGAACGCGCCGCGAAACTGTGTGCAAAGATTGATGCCTCCCCCTACGGCCACGGACTGGCATCAAAACTGGTGGACTACATCAACGAAAACCAGGAAGTGGATTTGTGGGCGATGCGTCCAATCGCTATTGCGCGTCGCTGGAACACAAACACCCGCAATGCGATTGAACTGTTTCTACAAGCAGTACGCGCTGGATTGCTTGAATCACGCTGGGATGTTTTATGTCCGCGCTGTCGTGTTTCCCAATCGACAACTTCCAACATGGGTGAGTTGCCAAAGGGCGTGCACTGCGATGCCTGTAATATCGACTTTCAGTCTGACTTTGCCAGCAATGTGGAATTGAGCTTCAGCCCCAGTCCATCAATTCGCGGAGTGGAGTATGGTTATTATTGTCGCTCCGGTCCGGGCGTTACGCCGCATATTAAAGGCCAGCGCTCACTGCCGCCCGGTGCCAGCCGTAGCCTGCCGCTGGCCTTACATGCTGGCGATTACCGCGTGCGCACACTCGAAGCGGGCGAAGAACTTGAGCTGACCTGGGAACAGGGGCCCTTCCCTGAAATTCATGTTCAGGATGGCCTGGTAAAGATTGCGGGCGATTCTCCCGAAGGTGAAATACGGATGGTGAACAACGGCAAGGTACACAGAACCATCGTCATCGAAGAACAGAGCTGGCTGCGCGATGTACTTACCGCGGAACGCGCAACCACAATGCAGGCCTTCCGTGATCTTTTTTCCGACCAGGTGTTGCGCCCCGGGGACGAGGTCAGCATACGTAATATCGCTTTTGCGTTTACCGACCTGGTCGGTTCATCGGCGCTGTTCTCGCGTATGGGCGATGCCGAGGCCTATCACCTGGTGCGCGAGCATTTTTCCGAACTGAGTGAAATCGTACGTAATAACCTGGGGAATATCGTCAAAACGGCCGGGGATGGCATCCACGCTGCTTTTCTAACCCCCGACGATGCACTGCGCGCATCTATCGAGATGCAGCAGGCGATGCCGACATTCAATCAACGCTTCAACACGGACGACGTCTCGATACGTGTTGGCCTGCATAATGGCAGCAGCATCTCGGTCACGCTGAACGATCGTCTCGATTACTATGGCGAGGCAGTTAACCTCGCAGCACGCCTCGAGGGTCTGGGTGCTGCCGGCGATATCACCATGTCAAAAACCTTTGCCAGTGACCCGGTGGTTAGTGCTATGCTGATCAACCACGAGCATCATGAAAGGGAAGTAATACTGAAAGGATTCACTGAGCCCGTCGAGATTGTACAGATACGACCCTGAACAGATTAATGAAAGCAGCCAATCCGACCTGGTCGCTATATATTATCGAAGCCAGCGATGCGTCGCTTTACACTGGCATCACGACTGATGTCGAACGCCGCTTCGAGGAACACCTGAATTGCCAGAATGGTGCCAAGTATTTCAACGGTCGCACACCGGTCAGAATAGTTTATCGTGAGGATGGACATACCCGCAGCAGCGCCAGCCGACGCGAAATGGAAATCAAGAAACTGTCGCGTCGGGAAAAACAGAACCTGATCGCACAACACGAGTCAATTTCATCTAACCATGCATGATCTCCTGTCAGATTTCGAAATTGAACGACTGCCATTACCCGACGCTGATCTATTATTTTGGCGGCAGGTGGATCTGGGTCATTCGTACAACTCGTTGCTGCAGGAATTAATTGATGCTAGCGACTGGCGCCAGGAAGAAATTACCGTCTATGGAAAACCCTACCTGCAACCACGCCTGAGTGCCTGGCACGGCGATTTATCCTATAGCTATTCCGGCATCAGGCTCGAACCCCTGCCGTGGACTCCAACCCAGCTTGACCTCAAGGCCCGCGTGGAAGCACTGACCGAACACCCGTTCAACAGCGTTCTGCTCAATTATTATCGTGATCAGCGCGACGGCATGGGCATGCACAGTGACGACGAGCGCGAACTCGGTCCACAACCAGCGATCGCGTCATTGAGCCTCGGCGAGGAGCGGACTTTCCTGCTGAAGCATAAAACCCGAAAAGATCTGAAAACAGTCAAGCTGGCATTGCCCGGTGGTAGCCTGCTATTAATGCAGGGTGATACACAACAATACTGGCGCCACGGAATCAATAAAGAAAGACGTCCCTGTGGACCACGTATCAACCTGACTTTTCGTAATATTAGAACATGAAGCAAACTCCCGATGACTGAAATCGAAACAATCGAACTTGCCAGGGCATATGTAGCGCTTTCCAACACACACCGGATTGAACTGATTTTGCCGATGTTTTCTGCCACCGCGGTTTACACTTCATCCGCGGTAGGTGAATTCGTAGGGCCGAGCGCGATCGGGAAAATGATGCGGGGATTTTTTACCCGCTATCCGGACGTGTTTTGGCTGGCAGAAAACTATCGCTTTGAAAACAATCGGGTCACTTTTGATTTCAGCCTGCAGGCGAACGCGGCGGCAACCGGTGAACACCTGCAGCGACAGGGAATAGAACGGATCGAGTTTGATGAAAACGGTTTGATTAAAAAACTCGAAGTCAAAGCTTCCTAGGTCGCAGAATCTTTCACCTCATTACTAAGCACAGAAATACAGGCCTTAAGCCGGGGTAGTCCGAATCCTGCTATCTTTCGCCCCGCTCAACGAAGCCGCTGCCAATCGCCGAGAGCGGTAACTCCAGCTCGAGTTCAGGCACCTGTTGCGCAATCCAGGCAATGAAGGTATTGCTATTGGGCCCCGGGAAAGCGCGATAAGACTTTTTCCAGGGATAAAGCCGGGCCGCGGCGTCGACGGCATCGATCAAGGATTCAGCGCCTTCGCCCCGGTGCGCTTTAAGCAAACGCGGCCTGGCGCCGTACCAGTGCCGATCGGGGATATCGCGGTGTATCCCCATAACCGGTCGCCCGCTATACCCGCGCCATCCGACTACGTCATACAGGGTGTAATAGTCTTCATCCTTGCGCTTGGCCGCAATCCAGGTATGAATCGCAAACCAGCCACGCCAGCCCCAGGCATCGGCCCCATAGACGTGCAAAACCGCCTCGCTGGTGACTGCGGGATCGGGTGCAATCCCTGCTGATTCACGGCTGGCAGTACGCCAGTCACCACGCCCGGAGACACTCATTAAAATGCCTCCCAACAGGACGACGAACAATATTGGCGTGAGAAATCGCATCTAGGTTCATGATTTGTAAACACGGCCGCTTATTTTAATTGAATTTACTGCGCGAAGCACACTGTCCGATCGAACAACCAGGTAAAGCTGGCCGGGACTAGGCCGCCAGCAGCTTTACCGCCATCGCTCTCGCTTTGGCTACGGTTTTCTGTGGTAATTGCTGGTGCTTTTCAGTGCTGATCATCCCGGTAAACAGCGTTCCGACCGGTTCTGCGCCGATGGTTTGCGCTGCCATCCTGAGTTGCTTGCTGGAACCGAACAGCCAACGTCCCATCAGGGCCGGGGCCGCGCTCGATGAAATCAACATTGCTTTCTTACGAGGCGCTTTTGCCTTTCTAAACTGTGGATAGGGTTTGTCCCATGGCCAGTAAGCATAGGCCACCAGGCGCTCCATAAAACGTTTAAAAATAGCGGTCACCGAGCCGAAATTGGTTGGTGCCGCAAGAATAAATGCCTGCGAGGTTTCAATTTTTTCAATCAAAGACTGCATGCCATCGTCGAGGATGCATTTCCCCGGGGCTTCGCCGGGTTGCTGGGTACATTCGCGACAGTTCAGGCAAAATTCTATCGGGTAGTCACGCAGATTGATGATTTCGGTTTCGACGCCCGAACCATTCAATGCCGCAATCGCGGCTGCGACCGCCTGATCGGTGATGCCATCGTCGCGGTAGGAACCGTTGACTACCAGTATTTTGTTTGTCGTCGTCATAATCACCCTTACGCAAGAATGTTAGTCCGCAACACCTGAGCGGTATTGATGCAAATCAATAGCCAGGGAATTGATCGTGAAATGCCGCGCCGAGTCGCATAGAATCAGGCCTGGACAAAGGATTTAACAGTTTGCCGATAACACTGGAAAAACTAATCGATCATCATGCGCGCTATCGCGGCGATCGCCTGGCGGTAATATTTAACGACCAACGACTGAACTGGGCCGAATTTAATGCGCGCGTCAATCAGCTTGCCAACGCATTGCAGGATCGGGGTATCGACAAGGATGACAAGGTTGCGACCGCGCTGCCTAACAGCATGGAACTACTCGTCATTTACTGGGCCACGGTTTCAATCGGTGCGGTGCTGGTGCCGCTGAGCCCGTTGCTGAATGCAGGCGGATTAATCAATTTGCTCAACAATGCCGATGTCAGGTTACTGTTTTTGACAGCGGCACTGATGCAAGAAATTGGCGATCGCGGTGATGAAATAAAAACCATCTCTGCCGAGAACTATATCCAGGTCGACACCGGGCAAAACGAAACTTCAAGTTATTCCAGTTTCGTATCGGGCCATTCGTCCAGTCCACCCGCCTATCCGCAATTGCAGCAGGAAGACCTGTTCAACATCGTTTACAGCAGCGGCACCACCGGCCTGCCCAAAGGCATTATGCACAGCCATCTGGTGCGCTCGCACTATGGCAGCCACTTTGCTGCATCGTTTCGCATGACGCCCGAAAGCGTGGTGCTGCACACCGGATCCATCGTCTTCAACGGCGCCTTTGTCACACTGATGCCCTGCTTTTTTCTCGGTGCGCGCTATGTTCTGCATCCGCACTTTGACGTCGAGGCGATGATCGAAACCGTCAACAGCGAAAAGGTCACCCATATCATGATGGTGCCTGCACAAATCATCGCGCTGTTGCAGAGCCCTAATTTCAGCCCGCTAAAGATGCAGTCGCTGGAAATGCTGCTGACCATTGGCGCGCCCTTGCAGCAGCATTACAAAGAGGCGGTCAACGACGTTATACCGGGTCGTTTTTATGAACTTTATGGACTGACCGAGGGCTTTGTAACAATTCTAGACCGGGACGATTTCAACCAGCAGTCCGGCTCGGTCGGCTGCCCGCCACCAGGCTATGATATGCGCATTGTCGGCGACGATGGTCCGGACCTGGGGCCCGGTGACATCGGTGAAATCGTCGGCCGCGGACCCGCACTTTCGCCCGGCTACTACAAACAGCCGGAACTGACCCGCGAAACTTTTCGCGATGGCTGGCTCTACAGCGGAGATCTCGGTTATCTCGATGAAGCCGGATTTCTGTACCTGGCCGGTAGAAAAAAGGAGCTGATTATTTCCGGTGGCGTTAATGTCTATCCGCAGGATATCGAAGAGATTGCGAGCACCCACGAGCAGATCCTGGAAGTCGCGGTGTTTGGAGTCGAGTCCGAAAAATGGGGTGAAACCCCGGTTGCCGCGGTCGTGTTGCAAGCCGATGCTGAACTCGATGCAGCCACCCTGCAGGAATGGATCAATAGCCGTGTCGAAGCACGTTTCCAGAAAATTTCAGATGTGGTATTTGTTAACCAGATGCCGCGTAATGTCGCCGGCAAAACCCTTAAAAACGAACTCAAGGACAACTATCTTGCAAATCAAAAATAATACCTTTGTGATCACCGGGGCCGCACAGGGACTGGGTGAAGCCATTAGTGTCGCCCTTGCAAAACGTGGCGCAAAACTCGCCCTGCTCGATGTCAACGCCGAACGTCTCGACCAGACGCTGGCCGCCTGCAAGCATGATGGCTCAGATAGCTACGCTTTTACCTGCGATGTCGCCGACGAAACCAGCGTGCGACGCTGCTTCACGTCGATAGAAGAACACCTCGGACCCATTACCGGTCTGGTCAACAATGCCGGCATCTTACGCGACGGCATGCTGATCAAGGTCAAGGATGGCGAAATCGTCGATCGGTTGTCGCTGGAACAGTGGCAGCAGGTCATCGACATCAATTTAACCGGGGTATTCCTGTGCGGGCGTGAAGCCGCGACCAGCATGATTCGCAATGAAAACGGTGGGGTTATTGTCAATATTTCCAGCATCAGTCGGGCGGGTAATATCGGGCAATCGAATTATGCCGCCGCCAAGGCCGGCGTAGCCGCATTATCCACGACCTGGGCACGTGAACTGGCGCGTTACAAGATTCGCAGTGCCGCAATTGCGCCGGGCGTATTCGAAACCGAAATGGTAGCCTCACTGAAACCGGAAGCGCATGAGCGCATCACCAGCGCGATACCACTGAATCGCACCGGCAGCGTCGAGGAACTCGTGCACGCGGTCCAGTTCATCATCGAAAACGACTATTACAGCGGTCGCATCCTTGAGCTCGACGGAGGCTTGAGATTGTAAGCCTGTTGGTCTACTAAGGATGCGGAGCGGGATTTAAGCTGATGCGCCAAAGTTGTTTAATAATAAAAACTGCAGCATAGAAAAATCCCAGTGGGAACAGGATCGACTTCAGCAGGTAAATCGCGACCAGGTTGATAAAGTTTTCGATGCCGTGGCTGATCTTGCGGTTAAGCTCGTCTAGGCTCAAACCCTGCCAGAACGCGATTGTCGAGTCCTTGATGCTATCGGTATCGAATTCCTTGTCGGCATCGATACTCATTATGTTGGATTGAAAGTCCTTGATCTCGCTGTCATTGACCTGCCGCTGCTGATCGATAAACAGGTAATCGACACCGCTGTTGAACGCTACCGCCAGGCCCAGCGCGAAGCGAATAAAAACCACTACCAGGAATGATTTGAAAAACAGGTTCTGCGCCCGTGGCTGGCCATAAAAAAGTAACAGCAGTGTGGATACTCCGAGCACCGCAACCAGGTACAAAAACAACTCGTGCGAAGCGAGTAACAGCAGCACCTTTTGTGCCGCGAGCGAAGCTAGCACCCAGGTCATGACAGTCGAAAAGCGCTCGATCATGTCGTTCAACGGATCGAGTAATTCACCAACTGTTACTGACCCGGAAACAACCACGCCAGCCTCGATTTCAGTGCTCTGCACCATCGATACCAGCGCATTGATACCCCTAGCAGTGGCGTAGGTTATGGCCGCATTGGTTATCGATTCAGTGGTGTAATTATCGACATAGTCATCCAGCACCCGGCTGCTTGAAAGCGCAACCAGCAGAACGATTAAAATCGAGATCAGCGCCTTGCTGCTAATCCGCATAGACCTCGTCCGTGCGCGCCGCCATGATCAAATCGTTTTTATGCAGGCCCTTGATCTTGTGGCTCCACCAGGTCACGGTTACCTTGCCCCATTCGGTCAAAATGGCGGGATGGTGGCCTTCGGCCTCGGCGATCTCTCCAACCCGGTTGGAGAAGGCCATCGCCTGCTCGAAGTTCCTGAACTCGTACTCGCGTGACAGCTGCATCACTCCATCGACGACAATAACGCTCCAGTCAGGAATATTCGGCATTAGTGTTTTGAGGTCCTCGTCGCTGATCTTGGGTGCATCGGCACGACAGGCTTCACAGTTTTGTTTGCTCAAATCAAACATCTCTCTTCTCCTCGCGAATATCAGGTTATTATTGGAGTTGAACAAAAATTCAACAAGTAAACTTTTTAAAACTTAATTAAACTGCTCCCTCGGTTAGTTTAGCGGCAGTGACTTTGCTGTTATTTGGGCCAAAACACCATGCGCCAGCATCAATATTAATAGAATATCTGTATCGGAGTCCGTTTTTTAGCGTGATTTACTGTAAATGAATCGAACATTGAAAAATTTCATCATCTTGCCATTAGTACTGATATTTCTGCTTTTGGTGACTCTCAGGCTCGCCCTTGCGCCGATAGCCAAATCCAGTATCAACAACTGGTTCGAAAAGCAGGGAATCGATTCCAGCATCGAGGATATCAGCTTTGATGTCAGTGACGGGCGCTTGACCGTGACGAACCTGAATGCCAATGCCAATGGCTCCCAGGTTCTGGCGCTGGAGCAGGCAGGTCTGGGCTGGTCCTGGTCGGCCCTGCTCGACAGCCAGGTAAAGCTCAACTCCATCGATATCGTCGGGCTGGCGTTTGATGTCGAGAGGGGCCCGGGTGAACGCCTGGTTATCGCCGGTATCGATCTCGGAAAAGAGGCGGCCGTGAGCGAACCGGCACCCACGACTGCAGATAACGAACCCCTGGAGTGGTCAATAGCGTTACAGCAACTGAGTCTGCAGAATTTCAAGCTTTGCTATCGCGCTTTACCAAAACACGACTTGTGCAATCATTTTGAAACCCTGAGCTGGGACGGAGACATTAGCCTCGATCTGACCAGTCTCTCCGAACCCGCACTGCCGCTCAAGGTTGCTGGCGACTTTCGGCTGGTCAACCTGAAAACTCACGATAACCGGCTCGGCCGCGGCATGGTCGGTTTCGGCGAGTTTATGATGCGAGAAGTTCGTGTCGATAGCCTCGACGATATCGCAATCAAATCGATTACGCTCGATGCACTTACATTATTCGAGCGGCCTACCGATCCTGAGCATGCCTCGATCACTCGCCTAAAGTCGATTCAGCTCGAGCAGCTGGGGCTGGCGAAGATGTCCCACCTGGATATCGAGGAGGTCAAACTGCAGGGCCACGAGGCGCTAATCGTCAGCCTCTCGAACAATCAACTGGAAATCAAGGAATGGCTTGAGGAATTTACGACAGATGAATCCCAGGGCGAAGCCGACACGGCGGCCCAGGCTACCACGCCATTCACTTTTGCGATCGCAAAACTGAACTATCAAACTGAAAAGTCGCTGGCCTACCGCGACGAAAGTTTTACCAAACCCTTTATTTTCGACCTGCATTCGATCGAACTGAACATCCAGAATCTCGATAGCCGGAAAGCCGAACGGGCCAGTCAAATGCACTACGCGGCTAAAGTCGGGCAGCATACCTCGATCACCATCGACGGTGAAATAACACCACTCGACCCCAAACCGTCGTTTGACTTGACCGGCAGAATCGAAGGCATGGACCTGCGCTACCTGTCCCCGATTACCGCGAGATCGCTTGGCCATAAAATCAAGAGCGGCCAGCTGGACGCCGATCTGAAACTCAAGGCGGAACACAATATCCTTACTTCCAGTTTGAAGCTGAAGCTACATCGCTTCGATCTCGACGCTCTGAGTACCGCAGACAAGGAAAAAATCGACAGCAGTTTCGGTTTTCCACTGGATAGCAGCCTGTCGCTGTTGAAGGATCGGAACAATAATATCGAGCTGGAGATTCCGGTTACCGGGGATTTGCAGAACCCCGACTTTGATCCCACCGACGCAATTACCAAGGCCACCTCGAGCGCGATCACCACGGCAGTGCTGAATTACTACACCCCGTTTGGCCTCGTGACCCTCGTCGACGGCCTGTTCAGTCTCGCTACGGCGCTTAATTTCGATCCGGTAGTGTTCGAAAGCGGCACCGACGAGGTCACAAAGGCGGAGCAGGTCGGACTCGAAAAAATTGCCGGCTTGATGCAGGAACGCCCCGGGGTTTACCTGACCCTTTGCCCGTTTACCAATAGCGCCGATCGCACGCTGCTGCTACCAGAAACGGCAGAAATTGCATCAGACGAACTCAAGCTCGAAAGCGAGCAAGTGGAGACACTGGCAAAGCTTGGCGAGATCCGTGCGGCCGCGGTCAAGGATTTCCTGGTTGCCTACAAACTTGATCCCACGAGACTGGTATTGTGCGAACCCGAGCACGTCGAAGGTGAAGGTGCCGCAAGGGTCGAAATCAGTATCTAGCAGAGGATAGTTTCAACCAACCAGCGATATCGATTCGTTTTCAATTCTCAGGTGCTATTTTCGGCAGGCTCAGGTGCAACAGCGCATAAGCTGCCACGGCGGACAGGATAGAACCTAACAGGATGCCCAGCCGGTCACCGCTAAAGTAATCCCCGCTGCCGTGCTCAAACGCCAGACCCGCGATAAAGAGACTCATCGTAAAGCCGATACCACAGGCAAACGCGACACCGACAATTTGCAGCCAGCTGATGTTGTTGGGGAGTTGAACAAAGCGCAGCGCCACGCCAATACCGACGAACGCCAGGATCCCCAGGGGTTTACCCACGAGCAGACCCAGGATTACCCCCAATGTAACCGGGTGCGCCAGGTCGGCCACCGACATGCCACCCAGCGAGAGCCCTGCATTGGCGAATGCGAATATTGGCAAAATGGCAAACGCTACCGGGCCGTGCAAATCGTGCTCGAGTGTGCGCAACGGTGATTGACCCTGCTGATCACGCATCGGCACGCAAAAAGCAATTAAAACCCCGGCCAATGTTGCATGAACGCCTGACTTCAGTACTGCAATCCAGAGCACGATGCCAAGCAGAATATAACTCGAGGTGCGCGTCACACCCATCCGGTTCATGACAACACCAATAACAAGGGCCACGGCAGCAACCAGCAGCGACGACACTGCCAGGTCCCCGGAATAGAATAACGCGATAATGACGATGGCGGCGAGGTCATCAAATATTGCCAGCGTCAGCAGGAAAACCTTGAGCGAAGTCGGTACCCGGGAACCGAAGACGCCGAGCAAGGCCAGCGCAAACGCAATATCGGTCGCCACCGGAATTGCCCATCCGTCGAGTGCGACAGCATCGCCCCAGTTTAGCCAGGCATAAATAGCGGCAGGCACGATCATACCGCCGAGTGCGCCCATACCCGGCAGAATGACTTGCGAAAACGACGACAGCTCCCCTTCCATGACTTCTCGCTTGATTTCGAGCCCGATCAGGAAGAAGAATACGGCCATTAAACCATCGTTGATCCA
>CALJYH010000129.1 GCA_937984095.1 uncultured Gammaproteobacteria bacterium
GTTTGAAACCTGGCTGGCTCAAACCTGTAGTGATCCAGGTCTCGCCGAAACCGAGCGCGAACAAAGTTTGATCAACTGGGAAACTGCGCCGCATGCGCGCTACTGCCATCCGCGCGAAGAGCACTTGTTGCCGTTGCAGGTATGCTACGGCATCGGTCAGTCGGCTGCCATCATGGTGTTTCAGGATAAGGTCGCTGGATTTATTACGAGCGCCTACCAGTGGAACTAGTACTGCTCCTGCTGCGGTAGCTCGGCCGCCTGTACCGGCAACAGGGCAGTTTCGCTGCGTTCTATCTGGCGCTCACGGTACCAGATGTAGAGACTGCTCGAAATCAGCACGAAAATACCGAAAATTGTGGTGACTCCAGGCACCTCGTTCCAGAACAGGTAGCCGAATACCACGGCCCAGACGATGTAGGTAAATTCGAACGGCGCGATGGCGCTCGCTTCCGATGAGCAATAGGCCTTCGACAGGCAGTAAAATCCAACCGCGGCAATCGCGCCGATCACCAGCATCAGTATGAAATCGATATCGGTCGGCATGCTCCAGTCGCGCCCGAAGAAGGCGAGCGAGGGATGGTTAGACGAAACCGAGATGACTCCGCCGAGCAGCAGCAGGCTCAGTATTCCACTGGCGACGGTAAAAACCAGTATCGCGTTGAAAGCGATGGTCATCGGATGATCATGGCTGCCCAGGAAACGGGTCAAAATGGTTTGCGATGCGTAAGTAATGGCCGCGGCGAAAGCGAACAGGACCGCGAGCGGGTTGAATTCACCACTCGGTGATAAGATGATCAACACACCGACAAAACCGACTACGACAGCGCTCCAGCGACGCATACCTACTTTTTCACGCAGAATTAGCGCGGACATCGCGGTCACGAACAGCGGCATGGTAAAGGTAATCGAAACGACTTCGGCCAATGGCATCGCCGCGACCGCGAGGTAATAAGTAGTATAGGAACTGAATCCGAGCAAGCCTCTTGCCACCATTAGTCCTGGGCGGCGCGATATCAGTGATATGTTTTCGTGCGTGTATTTGATCATCAGCAGCAACAATCCCAACGCTATCAGACCGCGCACGAATACGATCTGTAGCACCGAGTAATGGTCGCTGAAATGTTTGATGATGATGTCCTGTATAGAAAACAGGAACAGACCGAAAACCAGGATAATGGCTCCATTAGCGGTATCGAGGGTGGATATGGCTGACCTGGCGCGCATGGGTATCCTTGTATTTTGAACAGGGCACGAGTCTAGTGCTTAGAGACTATTTGAAAAGTGAATTTTTATGGTTAGTATTATCGAAAAATTCGATTACCTGTTGAGCGGAGGCCGCGCGTGAAAATCGACCATATTCGCACCTTTCTGGAGATCTCCAACTGTGGAAATTTTAATCGTGCCGCGGAAAATTTGCATGTTACGCAGTCTACCGTCAGCGCTCGCGTCAAGGCGATGGAGGATAGATTCGGCAGGATTCTGTTCACACGGGGTCATTCCGGGGTCGAGCTGACCTCCGCCGGCCAGCATTTTCGTGAATACGCGCTCAATATTCAGCGTCTCTGGCAGCAGGCGCAACAGCGTATATCGCTGCCTGAAAATTTCAGTCACGGCATCGGGCTCGGTTCGCAGGTCAGTCTCTGGGATAGCCTGATTCTGAGATGGATTCCGTGGATGCGACAAAATGCCAACGACGTCGCGATTCATGTCGAAGCGGATTACTCGCCGAGCCTGATGCGCCAGCTCTCTGACGGCCTGCTTGATATCGGCGTTATGTATAACCCGCGCCAGACGCCCGGCCTGGTGATCGAGGACCTGCTCGAGGAAACCCTGTTACTGGTGGCGACGAACCAACGCGAGATGGTGGATGGCTGGGTTGAAGACTATGTTTTTGTCGACTGGGGAGAAGAGTTCCGCCGACTTCATGGTGAGGCTTTTCCAGATATGGACACACCCGCAATATCGGTCGGACTTGGATCACTTGGGCTCGAGTATATTCGGCAAAATGGCGGTTCTGGTTACTTTCCGATGCGCGTGGTACAGCCATTTATCGATAAGGGAGAGTTGTTTCTGGTTGAAGGTGCACCTGAAATGAAGCGCCCGGCCTACATGGTGTATCCCGAAGTCGCGCGTTTCCAGGAAACCCTCGACCTGGCGCTAACCGGGTTACGCGAGATTGCCAGCCAGTGGGAAGTTAATTGATTGAGGTCTAGCCCTGGGGCTACATCTCAATCATTTCGAAATCATCCTTGCCCATGCCGCAATCCGGACATTCCCAGTCGTCGGGGACGTCAGCCCAGCGAGTACCGGGTGCAATGCCATCTTCCGGCCAACCCTCCGCTTCATCGTAAATAAAGCCGCAAACGATGCATTCCCAGCGTTTCATTGATTCAGCCTCAATAATGTTGTGTTAGCAGAATATAGTGATCTGCAACGTAGGACAGGTACTCGATCTCACGCTCGGTGAGCGCTCGCTTCTGCTTTACCGGGTTCCCGAGGTAAAGATATCCTGATTCGAGAACCTTGCCCGGCGGCACCAGGCTGCCCGAGCCGATGATGATCCGGTCTTCGATTATCGCATTGTCGGTGATGATCGAACCCATGCCGATCAGGCATTGATTGCCGATGCGGCAACCATGCAACAGCGCTTTGTGCCCAATTGTTACCTCATTACCAATATGCAATTCGGCGCCATCGGGGCTGTATTCACCACGATGGGTAACGTGCAGTACGCTGCCATCCTGGATGTTGGTGTTATCACCAATACGGATTTTATTGATATCTCCACGAATTACGGTAAGTGGCCAAACTGAGCAGTTTTCCCCGATTACGACATCCCCGATGACAATCGCGGACTCGTCAATATAGCTATTTCCACCGATACTCGGGGTCGTATCCTTGAAACTGCGAATCATTGTTTCGCCCTGCTGAAAGAAACGCGTATAGTAACGATTTTTTCGCGACACGCATCGGTTTTTGGTGAAAATTAAAGGACTTACAATTCCCGACCTGCCCCCCGAGCTTGGCAACAAGCTAGGCCTGTACGCACAGTTAATACGCTTCGAAAAACCAATTGGATTCTACTTGTTGCTATGGCCGACGCTGTGGGCACTTGCGGTTGCTGGAGAAGGATCACCTGATGGCTGGATTCTGTTCGTATTTGTCGTGGGAAGCTTTCTGATGCGCTCGGCGGGTTGCGCGATCAATGACTACGCCGATCGTGATATCGATCAGCATGTCGCGCGCACCCGGGAGCGCCCGTTGACCAGTGGAAAGATCGCGCCCGGAGAGGCGCTAGCAGTGTTTGCGGTACTGGCCCTGATCGCCTTTCTGCTGGTGTTAAGCCTGAATCGTTTTACCATAATGCTTTCCCTGGGAGGGGTATTGCTTGCCGCGAGCTATCCTTTCATGAAGCGTTATCATTATCTGCCCCAGGTTCATCTCGGTGCCGCTTTTGGCTGGGCTGTTCCCATGGCATTCGCCGCGCTGACTGGTGAAGTGCCGAAGGAGGCCTGGCTGTTATACGTGGCGAGCCTGGTGTGGACCGTCGCCTACGATTCGATGTACAGCATGGTTGACCGGGAGGATGACCTGAAACTCGGGGTAAAATCGACGGCGATCCTGTTTGGCGATTATGACCGCGTCATGATCGCCGTATTCCAGCTTTTGTTTTTGCTGGCCCTGGTACTGGTTGGTATCGATCTGGAATTTACTGGTATTTACTACCTGGGATTGGGAGTCGCAACCCTGTTAATGGCTTACGAACAATTCCTGGTTGCCGATCGGGTACCGGCACATTATTTTAGTGCATTTCTGCACAACCACTGGATCGGAGCCGCGGTCTTTGCGGGCATTATGGGGCACTACTACTCACTTTAAGCCGTGCGGCGTATTTATTCGATTTCGCCGATGAGCTGCGAGAGTTCACTGGCCAGGGATTCAACCAGCTCGATTTCCTGTTCGCTAAACGGTTCCTCGCGCTGGGCCATGCTGCTGAAATCGACGCAGCCCCAGGGTTTACCGTTCATCACTATGGGTGCGCCGATATAGGACTCCAGTGGCAGTGACCGATACAGGGGATGGTGCAACGTCATTGGGGAATTTGCGATACAGGCTTCAGCGATCGTTTTCTGCTTTTCAAAAACTTCTCGACTGTAGGTTTTACCGAGGGCGTATTTTTCGCCGGGCACGTAAGCGCCCGAATTCGACTGTACCGCGTATATCTTGTAGTTGTTGTTTTCGATTTGTGCCAGTACACCCAGGCTCATCGAAAGTTCGCCGATTCCTTTTGATAAAAGACTGTTGATACGATCCTTGAATTCAGTAATTGACATTAAGTTGGCAATTTCTACAGATTAGTCAATTAATAGTAGTAGCCGGACCTGCTAAAACTAATTGTAAAATACTATTTCAAGAATTGACCTGAAAGCCTCTATATGAGGCCAGACGGTACTTTAAAACGGCAGTTTTTGACTAAAATTCAAACAGAACCTGATTGTTGATTGATAAATGTAATCAAATCCGGGTCTGATTGCGTGGTAATACCCGTAAATAGATTCTCGAACGGGCCGAAGTGCGAACTATCCGTCGACGGGCAGGCTAAACTGTTGCTTCAACCAGTTGCGAAATCGAATCACATTGGCGTCGTTTTCCAGATTGTCGCGGCAAATACAGTAATAACCGAAATCGGTTTTAAGTGACTGTTCAATTGGGCGTACCAGCAGGTTCTTTGCAAGCAGATCGTCAACGAGATATCGCCAACCCAGTGCCACGCCATGCCCGGCGCAGGCGGCTTCGATGACCAGCGGATAACTGTTTAGCTGCAGGTTACGGTTTCCCAGTGGCTGGTCGATGTTATTACCTCCCAACCACAGGCGCCAGTTCATCCAGTTCCAGTGACTGTCAGCGAGGTCGATCAGCGGCGCTTGCAGCAACCAGGATACCCAATCCTGTCGTGCGAGTTCGTGGTCGAATTCGGGACTGCATACCGGAAATACTTCCTCGTCGCACAACTGCAAGGTCTGAAAGCCAGGCCACAGGCCATCGCCATGCAAAATGGCTACCTGTACTTCACTACCCAGGCTTTCGTTATAGTCATCCGAGGCAATGATGCGCAAGGTAACCGCTGGCATCAGCTGTCGCAATTGCGACAGCCTCGGGCTCAACCATTGGGTGGCGAATGACAGGTCACAGCCGATCACCAGTTGCTGGGCGAACTCGACATTCTGTATGTCCATTGTGGCGCCGGCGAGTTGTTTCAGTATCGCCGCCACGGTGTGCTGATACTCGCGTCCCTCGTTGGTTAACTGTACCGCGCGATGCGAACGCGTGAATAGCTTCACCTGTAAATTTTCCTCGAGACTGCGGATCTGCTGACTAATGGCGGCCTGCGTTAAATGCAACTCTTCACCTGCCCTGGTAAAGCTGAGCAGACGCGCCGCTGCTTCGAAAGCAATCAACGGATCGAGTGGTGGCAGTCGATTTTTCAGCATTTATTAATAAGAATTTTTAATCTATTTTGATAAATATATCGCGGTTGAATCGAAGTATCCATTAGATTAAATTATATTAATCGAATAGATAATACTGGTGGAGTCAAATATGAGTGTTGTAGCGTTGCAAAAGCGAGCCGACGATTCGCCTGTCGACCCCAATCCCGAGCAATCTTTTACTATTCCAGCGCGCTATTACCTGGACGCCGGAATCCTGGAGCAGGAAAAGGAAGCTATTTTCTATCGTAACTGGTGGTATGCCGGACACCAGAGCCAGTTAACCGCACCGGGTTGTTACCTTACGGTGCAGGTTTGCGATCAGAATATCATCGTTATCCGTGACAAGAGCGGCGAACTCAATGCGTATTACAATGTTTGCCAGCATCGCGGCCATGAACTGCTGTTCGGCAGTGGCAAGGTTCGCACCATAACCTGTCCTTACCATGCCTGGTCATACGGGTTTGATGGTGAACTCAAGGTGGCACGCAATACCGAGAAAATGGTCGATTTCGACAAGTGCAAATTTTCCCTGAAACCGGTGCAGGTCGAAGTGTTCTGTGGCCTGGTGTTCGTAAACCTCGATCTCGAGGCGGCGCCGTTGAAGGAACAGGCCACCGACCTGGAAACAGAAATCCGCGAGTTCTGTCCGCGCGTCGACGAGGTCGTGTTCGCGCAGCGCGACGATTACGATGTTGCCAGCAACTGGAAAGTAATGGTCGATAATTTCCTCGAGTGCTACCACTGTCATCCGGCACACAAGGATTTCGTCAACCTGGTTGATATGGACAGCTACAGTTCCAGGGTGAACGGAATCTACTCCAGCCATATATCAAATGCAGTTGCGACCACGGAAAGCAGTGCCTACCAATTCGAAGTTGGTGAGGTTGATTTCGGCTATGCGGGGTGGTTCCTGTGGCCTAACCTGACGATCTGGATTTACCCCGGGGAACCCAACATATCCACCCTGCAGATAATTCCGAACGGGGCCGGGCGTACCATCGAACACCAGGACTGGTACCTGCCGAATCCGGAACCGAGCAAGCAACAACGCGATGCGATGGACTATCAGCGCGATGTATTGCAACCCGAGGATGTGGGTCTGTGCGAAAGTGTTCACCGTGGCCTGCAGTCGAAAGGCTATAACCAGGGACGCTTCGTCGTCGACCCCGAGCGCAGCGAGTTATCCGAGCACGCCGTGCATCACTTCCAGCAGCTCTACGTCAACGCAATGGATTCCGACATCTAACCTGTCTGCCATCTCGGGGAAAAGAACGCAAAAGACGCTCCCAACCGGCGCAAGCGCCGGTTGGTCCATCCATGGAATCGCTTGGAGCTCGGCATCCCTGCCTCGCTACACTTTTGCGTCCTTTTCCCCGAGATGGCTGAATAATTAGGTGTGGTCACCGGGATTCTTTTTCAGAACGCTGCGCAACAGGGATGTTGTGATACGGCACTCCGGGCGCGAGCCTACATGGATGTATCGGTCCGACGCATCGGCACGGCGTTTCTGAAAAAGAATCCCGGTGACCGCGCCGAAACCCTGGCTTTCTGTTCGAAGCGGGGATGGATTGAAGTTTATGCTGGCTTAAGGGTTGGCGAGTTTTTTGATGGCGTTGCAGATACGGGTGAAGGCGGCACTGGCGGTGTCGCTGACGTGCCGGGCACGCAGGTAATCGTGCACCAGCCCTTGTTCATTGGTCCACTCTGACGATACGCCTGCGGCTTGCAGCTTTTCGACGTAAAGCCTGGCGTCGTCGCGCAGCGGATCGACATCGGCGGAAAATGCAACAGTAGGTGGGTTCCTGCTGAAATCCTCGGCGACCAGCGGATAAAATTCGGGATCTTTCAGCGGCAACTCGTCGCTGGCGCATCTTGACCCGCGATAAAATATGATGTCACGAGTACTCAACAATGGTGCCTCGGCGTTTTCCCGGTACGAATCGAGATCGAAACAATCGCCGCCAAGGCCCGGATAAACCAGAACCTGCCCTGCGGGCCTTTGCGTGCTAGTTTTCAATCGGTAACACAGCGCGGCCGCCAGAGTACCTCCGGCAGACACCCCAATCAGGATCGTGTTGTCGTGTGCCATAGCCTTAAAAGCGTCTTCGACATCGTCCAGGTGGGTAGGATGAGTGTGTTCGGGTGATAATCGATAGTCGACCGAAACCAGGCTATAGCCGGTATTTACACAGAGCTCTGCACAAATATCGTCGTGCGAGTCGAGGCTGCCGAGGATAAACCCGCCGCCGTGGAGGAACATGATCAATGCGTCGTTACAGCCTTGCTCGCTGTGGTAATGGCGCAGCCGAATCTTGCCGTGCCTGCCATCAACCTCACTGTCACGGGTTTGCAGACCCGGTGGATACGGGTAACGGAAATGCTCCACTATGGCTTCGTAATCGATACGTTGCTGCTCAACAGTGGTGGCAGTAGAGAGACTCGAAACCTCGAGATAGCTGTCAATAAACGCTATAACGTCGCGATCCAGGCTAAACTCCTTCATTAAGCTATCTTAACAAGCCGAATTGTGAATGGAAGCCCGTTTGCAATGGATGACAAGCGGCGTAACATTGGCAGATATGATGAATTTCAAGCGCTACATTCCAGACCATGCGGTGACCACGGTACCGGCACTGGCACTGTTGGTTGCGCTCCATTTTCTGCTGTCGCCAGATGATTCTGCCGAAACCGGAATCGAAGCAATCTCCGGTGACCTTGTTTCTTATGATTATTGGCAGCCAGATAAAGAAACCAATGAGCTTGATATTGATGCCAGGCTGTCGCAACTGGAACTCGATGACGTCAAACGTGACCGGCTAATTCGTGAATTGCTGCAACAGGGTAAGTACAAGCAGGCACGCACCCAGTTACTGGCGATAGCGGCGGCATCTATGCTCGCAGATGATCAAGTGCGGCTTGGTGATACGCTGCTATTGCTCGGTGAGGTCGCAATCAATCAGCAGGAATTGGCGACTGCTGAAGTCTACCTTCAGGAAGCGCTTTACCTGGCTATGTCGCGCGATAACATTGTTGGTACCGCACGCTGTTACCAGTTGCTTGGGCAATTGAATATCCGCGCGCGCGAACTGGCACGGCGTGCAGCCAATACCTATGACCAGCTTTGGCAGGCACGTAATTCGATTGCGCGCGGGATCTACCAGGGGGTTAACGAGAACCTGCAAGCGGTAATTCGCGATAACCTGGAAATTCGACGTTTCGGCGCCGCTGCAGACGCCTGGGAAGCGCTCGCTTCGCTGCACGAAAAGGTTCACGATGGTTACCAGGCGCAACTAGCCCGTATCGAGGCGGCCAGGTTGTTTGCTTCAACGGGTCAAGTAACCCACGTGCGGCGCCTCATCGATGGCCTGGATCGCAGTTTGATCAGCGATACGGATATGCAGGATATCGAGCGCGAAATTAATGCTCTTTTCCAGCAGCATCAACAGGATCTGGAGAAAACATCGCAGGCGCGCGATTATCAAATGCTCTACCATCATTACCTGCGTATTGGCCAGCCTGAACGCGCCTGGAAATTCAGAATCAAGTCCAGCGAGACGCTTTCCAATACCAGCGACCGCTCGATGTTTCAGCGCCAGGCCGATGTCATCGCTGTGCTTTACAATTCCAATTTCGCTATGGACAGGGCCAGGCATTATCTCGATCGGGCCGGCAAAATTTACGACGACAGTGGAGTGTCAGATGGGCTTGAACAAACCCGGGAAATGGAATCGCTCATCTACTAAACGGAACTTCACCGCATGACCGATAATAAAGTAGCCGAAATCGACGCCCGCGATCTGCGCCGTGCATTTGGACATTTCGCCACTGGGGTTACCATTGTGACCACGCTTGACGATGCAGGTGCGCCCTGTGGCTTCACTGCTAATTCCTTTACCTCGGTTTCCATCGACCCACCGCTCCTGTTGGTCAATATTGCAAAGTCAGCATTCGGGCGTGATGCGTTTACCGGTTCACGCGGATTTGCGGTCAATATTCTTGCTGCCAACCAGCGAGAACTGTCGAATCGCTTTGCCAGGGCCGGTACCGATAAATTCGCCAACCAGGACTGGCACTCCGCAATAACCGGTTCGCCGATAATAGACGCTGTGGTGGCATGGTTTGATTGCGAGCATTTCGAACAGGTCGACGCAGGCGACCACATCATCCTGATCGGCAGGGTGTTGAAATATGATTACAACACCCATGCGCCCCTTGGATTTTGTCGTGGTGCCTATGTCTCGTTCGGAATGACGCCGAGCATGCTACAACTGGTTTCATCTCCTGGCAGCCTGCGGGTGGCCGCAATAATTGAGTCTGACGGCAAGATACTACTGGAACGAAATCCTGAAAATGGTCAATTACTCCTGCCCGCCTCCGATTTTGTTGGTGATGTGGATACTCGTGACAGCTTGCTCGGCAAGCTCGCATCTGCCGGCATCGAGGTTGATTTACCTTTTATATACGCGGCCTATCATGAAAATTCACAGCGATTTGTTTATTACCTCGGTGAATTGTTATCGATAAACGATGCAGTTGAAACCAGAACCATGCGCTTTTACGAGTTTGATAACATCACCTGGGAAGAAATAAACGATAGCGCAATTATTGCAATGCTGGAACGATTCATCCGCGAAAAAAGACTCGGAAACTACAGTGTTTACATCGGTGATCAAGAGCAGGGGGAAGTTCACCCCACTTAACTGCAATTTATTCGGTAAATAAGCCGTGATCTTGCGAAAACTAATTAATAATCAACAATATCCTATCTTTTGACAGTGTCGCGTTAAGGCAATGTGAAGTCGCTGCAGCGTTTGACCCTCTGCCTGTTAAATCCTATTCTGCTTCTTCATGGCTGCCTTTCCAGGCGGTTTCTGATTGCGTGAGGATTTTTTTAAATGACAGACTACGATGACGACGACGAGTACGAAGACGATCTGGATTTAAGCACCCTGCCCGATGATGAATTAGTCGAGCAAATGCACGATGATTTGTACAACGGTCTCAAAGAAGAAGTCGCCGAGGGAACCCAAATTCTGCTCGACCGCGATTGGGATGCCAACAAGGTCCTGAATGAAGCCCTGGTCGCCGGCATGACGATCGTCGGAATCGATTTCCGTGACGGTATTTTGTTTGTGCCGGAAGTTTTGATGTCTGCCAACGCGATGAAAGCCGGTATGGCGCTCCTCAAACCATTGCTGTCGATGTCAGACGAACCTACCGCCGGTAAAATGGTCATCGGTACGGTTAAGGGTGACATTCATGATATTGGTAAGAACCTGGTCTGCATGATGATGGAAGGTGCAGGCTTTGAGGTCGTCGATCTGGGAATCAACACTCCGGTTGAGGACTTCCTGGCCGCGCTCGAAGAGCACAAGCCAGAAATTCTCGGTATGTCGGCGCTTTTGACCACCACCATGCCTTACATGAAAGTCGTCATCGATACCATGAAGGAACAGGGTATCCGCGACGATTACATCATCCTCGTCGGTGGTGCGCCATTGAACCAGGAGTTTGGCGAAGCGATCGGTGCCGATGCTTATTGTCGTGACGCCGCAGTTGCAGCCGATACCGCCAAACAGCTCGTAGCCGAAAGTCGAGCGGGTTAGTAGCCTAAATCCTGGCTGTCAGGGTGATAATGCAAAATGGAAAAATCAGCCTCAGTTCTGGTAATCACCTGTGCTGCGATCGCACGTGAAGTCAATGAAATAAAAAAGCTCGGGCAGTGGTCGCAAATGGATTTGCAGGCCATTACCGCCGACCTGCATGCGCGACCTGAAAAAATTCCTGCCGCTGTTGCCGACAAAATCGACAAGGCCCGTGACCAGTACGACCATATCTTTGTTGCCTATGGTGATTGCGGCACCAGCGGTGAACTGGACCGGGTACTTGAAGCAAAAGGCATCAGGCGTTTACCGGGCGCACACTGTTATGATTTTCTCGCCGGTCGCGAAAATTATGAGCAGATGCAGGAACAGGAGCCGGGTACTTTTTACCTGACCGATTTTCTGGCACAGCATTTTCAGCGCCTGGTGATCGAGATACTCGGGATCGATCGACATCCCGAGTTGCTGGAGATGTACTTCGGCAATTACACGCGCCTGGTTTACCTTGCGCAGACCGATTCCGACGAGTTAACTGAAATGGCGCAGGCTGCGGCCGATCAGCTAGGGCTTCGATTCGAACGTAAATTCACCGGCATGGGTGAAATGGTGCCGGCGCTGGACGCGGCGATGCGGGAGGCAATGTGAGCAAGCTAAAAATTGTCTACTGGCGTGATATCCCTGGACAGGTCGTGATCCGCGAAGGGCGACGCAGCACGCGCCTCAGGCTACCGTCCCGATTCATGAAAGCGATCGAGCGTGCCGGATATCGGCTCAAGAAAAAACAGCAGGATGCCCTGTTCGAACCTTGGCATGACGTCACTCATCCCTTTGACGGTGATATCAAGGAGCAGGCGAAACAGCTGGTACAGCAGTTGGAGGAACAATACACGGAAGAGGTTCTGGAAACATTAATTCGAGCCAGCGGCGTTGACGAAACCCGTAGCTTAAACGCCTAATTGGAGTGACTTGTGTATAACTTTCGTCAGTGGTCGGTCAGGCATTCGAGAAAGCTCGAATCCGTTTACCGTAACTTTGAACCGGTTTTAATCAAGCTGCATCCGTTGCTTAAAACACTCGGTTACGGGCGCCTTGAAAAACCGGTCCGGATGTTCGAGAAAGCGGTCAAAGGTTTGATGTTCGATTGCCAGATGTGTGGTAAGTGCGCGCTTAGCGCTACCGGCATGTCCTGTCCGATGAATTGTCCAAAATCGATTCGCAACGGCCCATGCGGTGGGGTGCGGCTTAATGGTCATTGTGAAATCAAACCCGAAATGCGCTGTGTCTGGGTAGATGCCTGGCAGGGCAGTCAGCAAATGCGTGATTCACAGGCGATCCAGCAAGTGCAAATCCCGGTCGACAATCTGCTCAAAGGCAGCTCATCCTGGTTACGCGTGGTACGCGACGAGCATGCGGCACGGGAAAAGGAGACCGTCCAATGACTGCAACCCCCGACCAACAGCCCGGCAAGCCGTTGCCACAAAAAGAAGGACACGTATCGACTGGTCGGCTCGAGCGGGTCTTACGCGCGGGCAAGTTTGCGGTTACCGCTGAACTGGCGCCACCCGATTCGGCCCTGGCCGAAGATGTTTACGAGCGCGCACGCTTGTTCGACGGTTACGTCGATGGCATGAATGCAACCGACGGTTCGGGCGCACATTGTCATATGTCCAGCGTTGCGATGTGTGCGCTGCTGACGAATGTTGGCTACTCACCGGTGCTACAGATCTCCTGTCGCGACAAGAATCGTATCGCGATCCAGGGTGATGTACTCGGTGCAGCAGCTTTGGGCGTCTCCAATGTGCTTTGTTTGAGTGGCGATGGTGTTCAGGTTGGCGATCACCCGGAGGCCAAACCGGTGTTCGATCTCGACAGCATGTCACTGCTTGAAACCATACGTATCATGCGTGATGAATCACGCTATTTGAGTGGCAGGCCGATTACCACGCCCCCACAAATGTTTCTCGGCGCGGCAGAGAATCCCAGCGCGCCACCGTTTGATTTTCGACCGCATCGGCTGGCCAAGAAAATTGCCGCGGGTGCCCAGTTTATTCAGACGCAGTACGTTTTCGATATCGAACATTTGCGCGCATTCATGGCAAAGTCACGCGATCTCGGATTGCTCGAGCAGTGTTTCATTATCCCGGGTGTGGGACCGCTAGCCTCGGCACGTACCGCACTATGGATCCGTAACAATGTGCCGGGTATCCATATCCCGGATGCGATCATCGAACGCCTCGAAGGTGCACAGGAGCCGAAAAAGGAAGGCCGCAAAATCTGTGTCGAACTGATCCAGCAGATCAAGGAAATCGAAGGCGTCAGCGGGGTGCAC
>CALJYH010000130.1 GCA_937984095.1 uncultured Gammaproteobacteria bacterium
TCAAACATAAGCCGGAAAAACCACCAGCAGACCTGGCCGAGTTATTACGCCCGCGTAGCGTCGAGCAACCGTCATGAACGATTATCCACGTGACATGATCGGCTACGGGGCTAATCCGCCCAGGGCACAATGGCCCGGCGACGCGCGCATCGCGCTGCAGTTCGTTCTCAATTACGAGGAAGGCGGTGAAAGCAATGTATTGCACGGCGACGCGGGCTCGGAGCAGTTCCTCTCGGAAATAATCGGCGCACCGAGCTACCCGGAACGTCACATGAGCATGGAATCGATATACGAGTATGGTTCACGTGCTGGCGTCTGGCGGCTATTGCGTGAGTTTGAATCGCGCGGGCTGCCGTTAACCGTCTTCGCCGTGGCGATGGCTCTCCAGCGTCACCCCGAACTGGCAACCGAACTGGTCAGGCTGAAGCATGAGATCGCCTGTCATGGATTACGCTGGATTCACTACCAGGATATTGACGAGGCGATCGAGCGTGAGCATATGCAACAGGCGCTCGATATCATTACCCAGCTCACCGGGAGCACACCGCTGGGCTGGTATACCGGACGCGATAGTCCCAACACCCGTCGTCTCGTGGTCGAACAGGGTGACCTGGTTTACGACTCTGATTACTACGGCGATGACCTGCCCTTATGGCAACAAGTCAAAACCGGCAACGGCGAAATCAAACCTCACCTGGTTGTACCTTATACGCTCGATGTCAACGATATGCGCTTCGCTACCGCGCAAGGCTTTAATAATGGCGAACAATTCTTCCAGTACCTGCGCGACAGTTTCGATGTGCTCTATGCCGAGGGCGAGCAAACGCCAAAAATGATGTCGGTCGGATTACATTGTCGCCTGGTCGGTAGACCGGGACGTTTCCGGGCCCTGCAGCGGTTTCTCGATTACGCTCAAGCGCAAGACCAGGTATGGATTTGTCGCCGTATCGACATCGCCAGGCACTGGATAGACAGGCACCCGTCGCAAGCCGCATAATTGTCGTTATGGGCATCAGCATCGATGAAATCAACCGCAGCAACGCAGAACGCTTCATCGAATTGCTGGGCGGAATTTTTGAGCGCTCTCCCTGGGTCCCGGACCTGGTGTACCCGGAACGTCCGTTTGAATCTGGCGCGGAACTGCATCAGGCGATGGCCGCGGCGGTCAGGCGTGCACCGGATGTTCATCGCATGGAATTACTCTGCAACCATCCCGAACTGGCCGGCAGGGAAGCCAGCGAAGGCACCCTGACCGACGAATCAAAGCGCGAACAGGCCGGAGCTGGATTGAACCAGTGTAGCGCCGAAGAACTCGCGAAAATCAAATCACTCAACCAGGCTTATTATTCAAAGTTTGGATTTCCATTCATCATCGCGGTGACCGGTCTCGGCAAGCATCAAATTATCGCGTCGATGGAAAATCGGCTCAATAATTCGGAACAGCTGGAGTTTGATACCGCAATCGGTGAGGTCGAAAAGATCGCGCGCATTCGCATCGATGCGCTTATAGATGAGTAATATCGATACCCTGATCAAACGCTCAGGGGTACACGATGACTGGCGACAAATACTCGCCGAGTCACTGTTGACCCTGGAGCCAGATTACCTCGCATCCCTGTTGCAGGACGACACCTGGTTGCCCGGTATCGATCGACTGCTGGCCGCGTTTCAGCGTGATCGAACCGGAGTGCGCTACCTACTGATTGGTGAGTCGCCTTACCCACGTCGCGAGTCGGCAAACGGTATCGCATTCTATGACGCCGCGGTCGGCAGCCTGTGGAGTGAACAGGGTTTGAGCAAGGCCGTTAACCGTGCAACCTCGCTGCGCAACATCGTCAAAACAGCCCTGGTTGCCGAGGGTCATCTGCAAAAGGACAGCGCCGGTAAAATAACGCAGGAGTCGATCGCAAGGCTCGACAAGCGCGGACTGATCCTGACCCTGGCCGAGTTATTCCAGAACCTCGAGCGCGCCGGGTTTCTAATGCTTAACGCGACCCCGGTACTGCATCCCGAACGCAAGCCCGTAAACGAAGCACGTTACTGGCTGCAATTTCTCGAGCATCTGCTTGCCCTGATCGCCCAGAATTCATCACGCCATATCACGCTGCTGCTGTGGGGTAAGATCGCAAAGCTTGTCGAAGCCATGCCTGCAAGTGGTAACTACGACAAGATAGTCTGCGAGCATCCTTACAATATTTCGTTCATCGATAATCCCGGCATGCTGCGATTGTTTGCCGACCTACAGATCCTGAAAAAGCCTGCACTTTTCGCCTGAAGATAATCAGAATCGATAATTCATTCCGACTCGCAGACCATAAACCGTCGGCCTGATGATTCATTTACATCAATAGCGGAGCAAGGGGTATGGCCGAATATCCAAGTTGATCCGTATCAAGCGAATTTGAAAATTTTGTCACTTAGCGCCGAATCTTAAGCCAATCTTCAGACAGGTCCGCTAAAAAGAAACCATGAAAGTTCTCGTGGTAGAAGATTCCGCCAGGTTGCAAGATTCGATGAGCGCAGGATTGCAGGCCTTTGGTTACGCGGTCGACGTTGTCGACGAGGGTACCGAGGCAATCAACTATGCATCGAACCGCGACTACGAGGTTATTATTCTCGACTTGATGCTACCGAAGGAATCCAGCCTGCTGGTGCTGCATGAAATTCGGGAACTGGATCGCGAAGTTGAGATATTGATACTTTCGTCACGTGATCAAATCCATGACCGGGTAACCGCACTGATCCAGGGCGCCGATGACTACCTGGTCAAACCGTTTTCCTGCGATGATTTGCACGCCCGAATCCAGTCCCTGGTTCGACGCAGGATTAATCCGAAATTACCCGTGGACGATCACGAGGAGGGTATCGACTCCACCACCCACCTGAATCGATTAATCCAGAACCTGCTGCAACAATGTCAGTGTGATCAAGGTGAAATCGAGCTGGTGATTAGCGAAATTAAATTCTCCAAACTGCTTAACAGGGTATGCTCAAAGCTCAGGAAAGATGCGGAACAAAAAGAAATTTTGCTGCAGTTACCTGCACAAAAGCTGCCAACCCTGCTGGTGGATGCTAAATGGATGGAGCATTTACTCGCAAACCTGATAACGAATGCGATTTCGCACAGCCCGGCGGGATCGGAAATCAGGATCGGAGTTCAAGCCGGTGCTGAATACTGTGCGGTTGAAATCGAAAACCCAATGTTAAAATCGCTTACCGGTGACAAACTGAAGACGATGTTCAAGGATTTCTATAACGATAACAATATCGACGGAAGCGATGGACCTTTGGCCCGGTTCTCGCTGGTTAAATCTTACGCAGACTTCATGAATCTCAAGTTGAATGTTTCAATGGAAAGCGGTAACCATTTTCGAACTCGTGTTTCCAATATCAAGATAGTCTAGATTCTGTGGCATTATTAGGTCTTCTGAATTCACGAACCGGCGAGGCCGCCAACGCATGGATATCCCGACATTCGACGATGTGGTTGAAGCGCATCAGCGCATCACTCCCTACATTCATCGCACCCCGATACTGACTTCGAGTTACCTCAACCAGTTAACCGGCGCCGAAATCTTTTTTAAATGTGAAAACCTGCAAAAAGTCGGCGCCTTCAAGGCGCGCGGTGCGAGCAACGCTGTGTTTGGCCTTAGCGATGCCGATGCCGCGAAGGGAGTCGCCACGCACTCGTCGGGTAATCACGCGGGAGCGCTCAGCTTCGCCGCCGCGCTACGCGGTATCGATGCAACCGTGGTGATGCCCCACAATGCACCTGCGACAAAGAAAGCCGCGGTGCGTAGTTACGGTGGCAATATAATCGAATGCGAACCCACGCAGGCCTCGCGCGAGGCCACCCTGGAGAAGGTGGTTGCGCAATCGGGGGCCGATGTCGTGCATCCTTATGATGACCCCCGCGTTATCGCCGGGCAGGCGACCTGCGTGCTGGAATTGCATCAGGATATCGACGGCCTCGATGCAGTGGTCGCGCCGATTGGTGGTGGTGGGTTGATCTCCGGAACCTGCCTGGCACTATCGACAATATCACCGCAAACGAAGATATATGCAGCCGAGCCTGCCAATGCCGATGACGCCTACCGCTCCTTTCAGGCAGGGGAAATCGTTACACGAGATGCTCAGCAATCCGTTGCCGATGGTTTGAAAACCAACCTGCGACCGCGCACCTGGCATTTTGTTTCCCGGTTTGTTACCGATGTACTTCTCGCTAGCGAAGACGAAATTCTCGACGCCATGTATCTGACCTGGGAGCGTATGAAGATCATTATCGAACCCTCGTCGGCGGTACCATTGGCGGTAATGCTAAAAAACAGGGCGCTGTTCCAGGGGCAGCGTGTCGGCGTCATCATTACCGGGGGTAATGTCGATCTTAAGCACTGCCCGGGCTGCAAGTAATCGATCGGAAACGGAATATGAGGACATCTTCTAAACAAAGCGAACTGGTTGTGGGTTTGAACATCCCTGCCGAAATCGGCATGGATCTATCTGAGGTTGCTACACCGGCATTGATCATTGAACTGGACGCTTTCGAGCGCAACGTCGCGACTTTGCGAGAGCGCCTCGCTGTTGCCGGGGTTCGATTGCGCGCGCATTCCAAGACCCACAAATCGGTTGATATAGCCCACTACCAAATCGATCATGGTGGCGCCTGTGGAATCTGCTGCCAAAAAGTTGCCGAGGCCGAGGTTATGGTTGCGGGCGGCATTGCTGATGTAATGGTGTCAAACCAGGTCGTTGATCCAAACAAGATTGCACGGTTGGCGCAATTGGCAAAACACGCTCGCGTACTCGTCTGTGTCGATGATCTGCAAAACGTCGACGATTTATCTGCGGCCGCAACAGCACAGCACGCTAATATCGAATGCCTGGTCGAAATCGATTGTGGCGCTGGACGATGCGGTGTCCAGTCGAGTGAAGCGGCACTGGAAATTGCGCAAAAAATTGAATCCTGCACGGGTTTGAGCTTCGCCGGGATCCAGGCCTACCAGGGAGCGGCACAACATGTTCGAGATTACGCGGAGCGTCGTGGCAAAATCGGTGCCGCTACAGGTATTGCTGCCGATACGCTTGCGCTACTAACCGAAAATGACCTCGACTGCGCCATCGTCGCCGGCGCCGGTACCGGCAGTTACCCCTTCGAAGCCGCATCCGGGGTCTACAACGAAATGCAGTGCGGGTCTTATATTTTCATGGATGCCGACTACCAGCGTGTGCTCGACGCGCAGGGCGAGTACATTTCCGAATTCGTGAACAGCCTCTTTATCTGGACTTCGATCATGTCCAAGGCGAGGCAGGATGACGCCATCTGCGATGCCGGTCTCAAGGTGATGAGCATCGATTCAGGACTACCGGTTGTCTATGGGCGTGACGATGTCGAATACGTTGGTTGCTCGGATGAGCATGGGGTCATCGCCGATCCAGGTGACCGTCTCAGGTTAAATGACAGGCTCAAACTGGTGCCGGGCCACTGCGATCCAACCTGCAATTTACATGACTGGTATGTCGGTATCCGCAACGACAAGGTCGAATGCCTGTGGCCGGTTAGCGCGCGCGGAATGGCATTTTAGGCCAGGCCATCGAACCGCCAAAAAAAACGCCGGCCTAAGCCGGCGTTTCCAGGTTGTTCGCCAGATTTAACGACTGGCAAGATAGCTGTTCAGATCGTCCAGTACCTGGACCTTATCCACCTCGGCTCCCATTTCAATCATCGCATCGGCAAAGCGACCGACGATATCGTTTATGGTTTCAACCGTTAGCTGGTTCAGGATTCCAATACGAATCTGGGCCGGCTCGGAGAGCGTGTTCCAGATCGCGAAACCGGCCGAGCGACAGCCGACAACCAGTTCTTTTTCCTTACCTTCGAAGGCTTCAGGAAGATCGAAAACCACCAGGCTCGGCATATTCGAGGTCACCTTGCAGCCCATTGCCTCAATTGCGCTGCGCAAACCCTTTTCATAAAAGACGTAATCGGCAGCCTTCATTTCGCGACCGTGCAGCAGTAACAGGCGCAGGGCTTCGTGGAAAGAGGCAACCGCGTAACCCGAATGTGTGCGGTGGTAAGCCGCGGTTTCGACATCCTCGCCATCGGCGATACACCAGTGACGCGCTTCCAGGATTGGGTGGTGCACGTAGGTATAGCAACCGCGTTGCTTGAGCAGATCGATAACCTTGTCATTAAAACTGACCGGGGCGTAAGTCAAGGGCAAACCGAGTATCCCTTTTTGCGGACAGGAGGCCCAGGTTGTTACCGCCGGGTAGTCATCGATATTGAAGTAACCGATCCCGAGGCTGGAAACCGCATCGACGATGCCCATGACATCGTGTTCTGCACAGGCATTATTAAATCCCTCGATATCATTGACGCGACCACTGCCGGTTTCCCAATGCGCCATGAATGCCCACATTGGTTTGTGCTCGGCGAGTGCAGCCTCGACGATTTCGCCGGTAACCGATTCGCCGTGGGGTACATTCACAGTTACAACATTAGCGGGTTTTGGATTTAGCGGATCCGCTGCCAGGTCCTGCGGGGTCGAGGCCTTCAGACGGATATTGAAATCGTCGATGCCACTGAAAGTCCCGTTGACGAAAGCAACCACTGTATCGCCTGGAAGAATTGGCGAGAACGCGCAATCAAGACCGTCCCAACCGGTACCACAAACGCCAAAGGTGTAAGCATTTTTGGTGCCGAATACTTCACGCAGCATGGCCTTGGCTTCTTTCATGCCACGTACGACATCGGCCTGCATATGATCGGCAACGCCTGCCGCTGCAAATCTTGCGAGTACGCGTGGATCCGTGTTGCCCGGTCCCGGTCCCGCGGCTAGCGTATGCGGAATTTCAAGTTGTGGGAACATTTCAAAGCCCTCTGCTGATTTCTGATTAAACTCTGGTTGTGCTGACATTTGCTTGTCTCTCGTATTTTAGAATCGTTACACCGCGCTCACGCGGCACATTAGTTCCAGTTCAGGTCGGCCTATAACCGCCCAGAGTCTGGGTTATTTCATTGGCTGTCTGACGGACGGCATTGCCGAGTTCGCTCAAACGGTTATCCACTATCCTGGCCTTGGGTCCTGAAAGTGAAATCGCCGCTAACGCCTGTCCATTCTCATCAAATATTGCTGACGCCACGCAACGCAGACCGACCGCGTGTTCTTCATCATCGAGCGCATACCCGAGCTGTCTGACCTGCTCGAGCTCATCGCGCAACTGGGTTAGATTATCGATGGTGTGGTCGGTGTAATGCGCCAGGCCGCGACGTTGCAATATGCTTGCAACCCGCTGTTGCGGCATGCTCGCCAACAACGCCTTACCAACGCCCGAAGCATGGATGGGAGAACGACTACCCAATCTCACGATCATGCGCATCACCTCCCGTGATTCAACCTGGCTGATAAAAACCACTTCACCATCATCGATCACGCCAAGGTTTACCGTTTCTCCGCATTGCTCCACCAGCGCGTGCATATGAGGCCTTGCGCTGGCCACGAAGTCACGCCGGCTTAAAAACGCATTGCCGACGGTAAACGCTTTAATGCCCACGAACCACAATCCCTGCTCGGTGTCCTGCTCAACAAAATCGAGTTCCTCAAAGGTGCTGAGCAAACGATGCACGGTCGCTGCAGGCATGCCTAACTGGAAGGAAAGGTCGGTCAGATTCAAGCCGGTCGGTGTCTCGGACAGACGTTCAAGCAAAGTCAGCGCCCGAATTAAAGACTGGTTCTTACCGTCGCCGGCACGACTGTTCGGGCCGGGTGGTCTGCCGCGTTTGCGCGCTATGTTGGTAACCTGGTTTGTCATGGCGCGTAATTTAACAGCCCGGAATTCATAGAACATATCCAAAAACGACATTTTTGTTTTAAAAATATATTCCAAAATGGATAGTATGTATCATATAAATAGTGTAAGTTATTGTATTAATTGAATATTATTTAATTCTACGATATTTTCCATTTTATGGAAATTATTATCATTTTTCTTGTTTTTTTCAGGATCCCAAACACTTCCCCCTGGCTTCGGCAACCTGTAAAAGCGAAGTGGTCTGCTATTTTCGTTGAATCTGGCTGTTGCGTGACGCCGGTTCAGGAATTTTTCTTACAAAACAATGACACTGCGCCATAATGTAAGGTCAAACCTGATCTTTTCCATGGAGACAGAATGCGAATAGCGGTCTTTGGTAGCGGCGGCGTGGGTGCTTATTTCGGAGGACGACTGGCCCAGATTGGCCGGGATGTCACCTTTATAGCGCGCAACGAGAATTTTTCGGCGCTGCGCTCAAATGGCCTCAAAGTCGGCAGTATCGCCGGTGATTTCAGTATCGATAAGGTCAAAGTTACCAAAAACCCCTCCGAAGTCGGTATCGTCGATTACTTGCTGTGTTGCGTTAAGTCCTGGCAGGTTCCGTCAGCCGCCAGGGCGATGAAACCCATGGTGGGTCCAGACACCCTGGTTATCCCGCTGCAAAACGGCATCGAAGCCCCGGATCAGCTTGCCAGCATACTCGATGCGGATAACGTGCTGGGTGGGCTTTGTGCGATCGTCGCATTTCAGGCAAATCCCGGCCACGTCAAGCATAGCGGTGGCAATCCCCTGATTCGTTTCGGTCATCTGGACAATCACGCCGATCCTCGCGTCAATACACTGTCCGAGATCTTTAATCACTGCTATGGCGTCAAGTCGAGCATTCCCGAAGATATCAAGGTCGCAATGTGGCAAAAATTCATGTTGATCGCCCCATGGAGTGGGCTCGGGGCCGTGTCACGAGCTCCAATCGGCGTCTTGCTGGATCAGCCGGAAACGCGTGACCTGCTAACCGAGGCGATCGAAGAGGTTTTTCAACTCGGTCTTGCCAGAGGAATAAATCTGCCCGCAGATAGCGTCAGCAAGACCCTGGCGACGCTGGAAGATATCCCTCCCAACTCGACAACCTCGATGCAACGCGACCTGGTCGCAGGCAGGCCGTCGGAGCTCGACACCCAGAATGGTGCGGTAGTGCGCCTTGCGTACGAACTTGATCTCGATACTCCGATAAATCGATTTATTCTTTACAGCTTACGTTCGCTCGAGCTGCGTGCACGCGGAGCACTTAAATTCAACCGACGCTCGAAACATCGCTAAAGTATAAAACGCAAATCGAATTCAAATCTCTGAAATTTAAACCGCGGCAGGTTCAAGGCGTGGATATTTGAGCGCCCAGATGGTATTGACGGCGAGCGTCGATATCACGATTGCTCCGCCCAGCAGCGTGCTGACCCCGGGCTCTTCACCCAGTGCCAACCAGACCCAGAGCGGCCCCAGGATCGACTCCAGCAATAACAGCAGCCCAACTTCAGGCGCTGGAATATAGCGTGGACCGAGAAACATCAGCGCGGTCCCGATCGGCAGCATGTATAAACCCATGATCAACAGGTACCCCGTGTCTGCCTGTGAGACCGCAAATGGCGATGCCAACGGCAATATCATCACTGCCGTTAACAAACCACTGCAGGAGATTGCCGAAAAAGCCGAAACCCCGGGAAAACGGCGCACGAAACTAAAGCCGCAGGCGAGGAAAAACGAGCCGAGTATTGCGGCCAGGTCACCCAGTAAACCCCCCTGCTGCCCGGCACTACCCGATGCCATGACCGTTATTCCGATGCAAACCAGGAGAATTGCGACCATGGTTCTCGGCTGAATTTTTTCATGCAGCAGCAAGCGACCGATAATTGCCGCGAACAACGGCGTGGTGCTGAGGATGATCAGGGTATTGGCGACGCTGGTATGCGTGATCGCAAAAATAAAGGATATCGTACCCAGTGAATAGGCCCCGACCATCAGCAACCCTGGGCCCCTGATTGTTTTATACTGTTGCCATGCGCGGTTGGGGTAAACAAAGTTGATCACCAGCCACATGCCAAAGGAGAGAAACAACGCACGCCAGAAAATCATGGTCCAGTGATCCGTTGCGATCAGTCGCGTCAACAGTCCATCCGGGGAAATTACCAGAACCCCGCAGGCAGTTATCAGCAAGCCTTTAGCATGTGTCGATTTCATGCAGGGGATTCTATGTTTATCTGCTGTTTTAGCCTATCCATTTTTTCCGTGTTAGCAAATTCAGGCTCGGCTCAAAATCAATTTAGGTTTCCATCTGTCAAGGCATTGCTTTTTATCCGGATCGTGGCGAAGATACAAATACCCTGATTCGCAAAGTCGAATTTGTCATGTCTGACACTGTTAATCAGGGTAATAATCGATTCATCAATTAATTGCGACCAGATACTTTGAAGACAGCAGACAAGTCACGCAGCGGCGCCGAAGTCTTAATCGACGCGCTGAAAATCAACTGCGTTGAACGCATTTTTTGCATTCCCGGCGAAAGTTATCTCGCCGCGTTGGATGCACTTTTTGATCGCAGCGAAATCTCACTGATCGTCTGTCGCAACGAGGGCGGCGCAGCTTACATGGCCGAGGCTGAAGGCAAGCTGACGGGCAGGCCTGGGGTCTGTTTCGTAACGCGCGGCCCCGGTGCTACCAATGCCAGCGGTGGGCTGCATGTCGCCATGCAGGATTCAACCCCGATGATCCTGCTGGTTGGGCAGATTGCGCGCAAGGATCTCGAGCGCGAGGCGTTCCAGGAAATCGATTATCGCCGAATGTTTTCCGAAGTGGCCAAGTGGGTTGCGCAAATCGACGATGCCGATCGCATCCCCGAGTATTTAAATCGGGCTTTCAGCGTAGCCACCAGTGGGCGCCCCGGCCCGGTAGTGCTCGCGTTGCCAGAGGATATGCTGACTGATCAAACTGACGCCCGGGACGCGAAGCCCTGGCAGATAGTCAAAACCAGTCCTGCGGTAGCCGACATCGCGCAAACCGTCGACCTGCTGGAAACTGCCGAACGTCCGTTGATCATTGTCGGCGGCAGTGGCTGGAATGAGGACACGCGCCTTAAGTTGCAGAATTTTGCCGCAGCCAACCAGGTTCCGGTCGTCAATTCATTTCGCTGCCAGGATTTCTTCGACAATGAGCATCCCAATTACATTGGCGATCTCGGGCTCGGTGTCAATCCCGCGCTGACCCAGTTCATCCGGGCATCCGACTGCCTGCTGGTGATCGGCGCCAGGCTCGGGGAAATGACCACCGGCGGATTCACGCTGATTGATATTCCCTGTCCCAGCCAACGCATGATTCATGTCCACCCCGGTGCCGAAGAACTCGGGCATATTTACCAGCCAGACCTGGCCATCAATGCCAGTGCCGAAACCTTTGTCTCGGCACTCGCCGAGGCCCGGCTCAATCCGGCAGACAACAATGCACAGAGTCAGCAGGTCGCACAGGCACACCAGGTTTATCTTGACTGGAACCGCTCCATCAGTGTGGGCAGCCCGGTGCAGTTATCCGATATCATCCACAGCATAAGAAATCTTGTCGATGAGGACAGCATCCTCTGTAACGGCGCCGGCAACAACACCGGTTGGCTGCATCGTTTTTTTCGCTACCGTGGGTATCGTACCCAGCTGGCACCGACCAGCGGCACCATGGGTTACGGCCTGCCTGCCGCGATTGCGGCGAAACTTCGCTATCCAGACCGTTGCGTGGTGGCCTTTGCCGGTGACGGAGATTTCATGATGAACGGGCAGGAACTCGCCACCGCGATGCAGTACTGCGCGAATATCATCGTCATCGTCATTAACAACGGCATATACGCGACCATCCGCATGCACCAGGAGCGTGAATATCCCGGTCGCGTGATCGGCACCGACATGGTGAATCCCGATTTTGTTGCCCTGGCCAAAGCCTACGGAGCCCATGGCGAGCGAGTTGAAAAAACCGATGAGTTTGAAGCGGCGTTTGAGCGCAGCCTGGCAGCCGACCGGCCAGCCTTGATCGAGGTGATGCTCGACCCGGACATACTCACGCCAACCGCGAGCATTGAGAGTTTGCGAGCGCAGGCAAATTGAATCGCAGGCATATCATTAAACCGGGAGGTCGCTCAAGGATCAACCCGCTGATTTATAACGCTTAAAATGACTGCGTCATATAGTATAATTCGCCGTCTTTGCGCATACCGATCGGGCAACCATGGAAATTGAACAACTTTTGATGCAGAGTCTGCAACTATTGGGCCTGGGTATGGGCGCGGTATTTGTTATCCTGGTTCTGCTGATCGCGATTATTTCCATCGTGTCAAAAATTGTCCCCGAGGAGGTGACAACGCCGCCTGGAATGATACAAAGTAGCGTTGATAACAATCATATCGCAGCAATATCTGCAGCAATCCATCTACATAAAAAAAACAGGTAGCAAAATATGTCAAAGCCATTGTTGATTACCGACCTGGTGTTACGCGATGCCTCGCAATCGTTACTGGCCACGCGGGTACGCATCGAGGACATGCTGCCAATCGCCGCGAAACTCGACCAGGTTGGATTCTGGTCACTCGAAACCTGGGGCGGCGCCACTTTTGATTCCTGTATTCGCTTCCTCGGTGAAGATCCCTGGGAACGTCTGCGTCAGCTCAAGGCGGCGATGCCCAATACCCCGATGCAAATGTTGTTGCGCGGACAAAACGCGCTCGGGTATCGCCACTACGCCGATGACGTGATCGAAAAGTTTGTCGAGCGCTGCGCCGCGAATGGCATGGACGTTTTCCGCATCTTCGATGCGATGAACGACATGCGTAACTTCGAAACCGCGGTCAAGGCAACTATCGCGGTCGGCAAACACGCCCAGGGGGCGCTTTCGTATACCTTAAGCCCGGTACATAACGTTGATCTCTGGGTCGAGATGGCGAAAAAACTCGAAGACATGGGTTGCCATTCGATTTGCATCAAGGACATGGCTGGCCTGCTCAAACCCTATACCGCGGAAGAAATGGTCAGCCGTATCAAGGAAAGCTGTGCGGTGCCTTTATCGATACATAGCCACGCGACGACCGGCCTGTCGACGGCGACGCTGATGAAAGCCATCGACGCCGGCGTCGATATGATCGATACCTCGATTTCTTCGATGAGCCTGACCTACTGTCATTCGCCTACCGAAACCTTTGTTGCGATCATGGAAGACAGCGAGCGTGCAACCGGACTGGATCTCGAATTGCTTGAAGAAATCTCGCTTTATTTTCGTGAAGTCCGTAAAAAATATGCGAAATTCGAAGGCGCGCTAAAGGGTGTCGATCCACGGATTCTTACGGCGCAGGTTCCGGGCGGCATGTTGAGTAATCTCGAAAATCAACTGCGCGATCAAAACGCCAGTGACAGGCTTGACGAAGTATTAAAGGAGATCCCGACGGTGCGTAAGGACCTGGGATACGTGCCACTGGTTACGCCGACGTCGCAAATCGTGGGCACTCAATCGGTCATCAACGTCCTCAGTGGCGAACGCTACAAGTCGATCAGCAAGGAAACCGCGGGTGTACTACGCGGGGAATACGGTGCCACCGCCGCGCCGGTTAACAAGGAACTGCAGGCGCGCGTGCTCGATGGTAAAGATCCGGTGACCTGTCGACCCGCTGATTTGATCGAGCCCGAGATGGATAAGCTCAGCACGGAGTTACGAGATATCGCCAAGGAAGAGAATATCAAGCTCGTGACAAACGATATTGACGATGTGCTGATTTATGCCCTGTTTCAGCAGGTCGGAATCAATTTCCTCAAAAATCGAGGCAATCCCGATGCATTCGAGCCCGCGCCTGGAACCGAGCCCGCCGAGGCTCCACCCGAGCCAGTAGCGGCAGCAGCGCCCACCGCAAGTGAAGCGACGGTAGAGAGTTACCGCGTCAGCGTCAACGGCACCCAGTACGATGTCGTGGTGGGCCCCGGGGATGCCGATATCAGCCAGATCACCCCGGTTGCTGCTGCACCCGCTCCGGTAGCTGCGCCAGCGGCGGCCACACCACCCAGCACTGGCGGCACCGAAATCAGAGCGCCACTCGCTGGCAACGTCATCGACGTCCTGGTTGCAGTCGGTGACCAGGTTAACGACGGCGACCCGGTCATGATTGTTGAAGCGATGAAAATGGAAACCGAAATTCGCGCCAACACAAGCGGCAAAATACAATCGATCGCGATCAAGAAAGGCGATGCGATCCAGGCCGATCAATCCCTGATGACGATAGGCTAGGCCAGATGGAACAAGGGCTATTGCAACTCTGGGCATCGACCGGGTTGTACAATTTCACCATCGGCCAGGTGATCATGATCGCGGTAGGAGGCCTGCTCATCTTCCTCGCGATCCACAAGGGCTTCGAGCCCCTGTTACTGATTCCGATTGGCTTCGGCGGCATTCTTGCCAATATTCCGGTCGCGGCCATTGCTGGCCCAGACGGCCTGCTCGGCATTCTCTACCATGCCGGAATCGAAACCGGCGTGTTTCCACTGCTGATCTTTATGGGTGTCGGCGCGATGACCGACTTCGGCCCGTTGCTGGCGAGGCCCAGCCTGATGATCCTGGGCGCCGCGGCACAATTCGGCATCTTCTTCACCCTGTTTGGCGCGATCGCCATGAACCTGGTGCCGGGCATCGAATTCAGCATGGCCGACGCGGCCGCAATCGCAATCATCGGCGGCGCCGATGGCCCGACCGCGATTTATGTTGGTTCCCGCCTGGCGCCCGATCTGCTCGGTGCGATAGCGGTTGCGGCTTATTCTTACATGGCACTGGTGCCGATCATCCAGCCCCCTATTATGAAGTTGCTCACCACCGAGGAAGAACGCAAGACCAAGATGACGCAACTGCGGAGGGTCTCGAAACTGGAAAGGATCCTGTTCCCGCTGATCCTGCTGTTAGTGACGCTACTGCTATTACCCTCGGCGACCCCGTTGGTAGGGATGCTTTGCTTCGGCAACCTGTTGAAGGAAAGCGGTGTGGTCGATCGCTTGAGCAATACCGCGCAAAACGAATTGATCAACATCGTCACTATTTTTCTTGGGCTTTCGGTCGGTTCCAAACTCGCCGCAGACAAGTTCTTGAGCGCCGAAACCCTCGGCATCTTATTACTGGGTATGATCGCGTTTTCGATTGGAACCGCAGCCGGCCTGGTCATGGGTAAAATCATGTACCGGGTAACTGGAAAATCGGTCAATCCGCTGATTGGAGCCGCCGGTGTATCAGCGGTGCCGATGGCGGCGCGCGTTGCCAACAAGATTGGTCTGCAGGCAAACCCGCAAAACTTCCTGCTGATGCACGCGATGGGCCCGAACGTGGCCGGCGTCATCGGTTCTGCAGTTGCCGCCGGCGTCCTCCTCGCCATCGTCGGTTAAACTGATATTAAAAATCGATCCAACCAGTCATCAGCAAACACCTATGCTTCAGGTTAGCATCAATTAAATAATTGCTGGACGATGGAGACTATTACTGTCGGTAACTAAGTGGGAGCTGGCTTACTCTTCTTCCGGATACTCAAGCACGGTGTCGTCTTCGTCAAGATGTCTTATGGGGTCTGGTGACTCGTATTCGAGTGTCTGGTTGGCAGTTTCAAGCCCTAGATCGGTGTCGTCTTCGTCAAACCCATTTACGCGGTCCATTGACAACAGGCCACGCGGCAGACCAAAAGTTTCGATTTCGCATTTCGACTCATCTTCTTCGAAACTGTTCGCCCGGTGTCCTGATGTCGGCTCAGACAGCAAATCGATGGTTTTAAAATCGATTTCTGGATCGCCTTCATCGAATCTGATCTCCCGCAATTCTTCTCGGCTTTCGCCAGCATGATACGGAGCTATTTTATCTTTTAGCGTTTCTTTTATTAGTGTTTCTTTTTCCCTTCTAAGCTTCTCATCAGTTAGTTCCTTCTCAAGCTCATTTTCCTTAGTTAATATTGCTTTGCCTACAAACACCATAATCACAGACAGAATCATCCATGCTAATCCAGGACCAAAGCTGGGCATTTGGCGGAATTCACCGACGTAAACTTCCACCAAAGGGCCAGCCCAAAAAAGTACATAAAAGCCGTAATAAAATACCGCTATTGCACCATAGATCAGCAAAACGCCAATAGCCCATAGGGATATAGCTTCAAATTTTCTTAACATTAAAGATTGCATGGTTTCTAATTCTAGTGAGCATGAGCATCATGCTTCTCCGATTCCATTTTACGAGACTAATATTCTGCGCCTGATTTTATGAAACTGCAAAATTCTCTAAAAGCAATGGGATGGACTCCTCCTCATCTAATCGGCATCGATGTGCCAAACTGATAGTGTCTTTAACAGTTAACGATAAAGAGGAGTCCACGATGAAGATTAATCGAGTTGGTGTTGATTTGGCAAAAAATGTTTTCCAAT
>CALJYH010000131.1 GCA_937984095.1 uncultured Gammaproteobacteria bacterium
GTCCAGTTGAAGATAACCGTGCCGCGACCTTCTTTCTTGGCAGAAGCGAGTTCGGTCCACAGCGCGTCGGCGCCACCGGCGAACTTGACCGTCCACTTGTCGTCGAGGCCCAAAGCCGCGAGCCGCACCGGCATCAGGTCTCCGTGCCAGCTTTGTGGGCCTTCGAGCCAGCGCCCCTTGCCGCCGGAATCGGCCGTGGTGAAATTTTTGTAGCATTCCTCGCTTTTCAGCGCTTCCCAGTTCGGCAGACCGGGACACAGACCCTTGTCGACGACCCAGGTTGGGACACCCATTTCTTCGAGCGTGGTCGCTTCGTGACTACCGGCGTCGATTACACCGCCTTTAGCCATCGCGTTGTAGAATGACTTGCCGAAGGTGGACTGCCAGACTTCGTGAGAAATGGTGACATCGCCATTGCGAATCGACTCATATACAGCCTGCGAATCGGCGGGCACATACTCGACGTTATCGCCAATGCTTTCGAAAATGCCGCCGATGACGTAGGCCATAACGATCTGGCTCGACCAGTTGTGAAGCGGGATGACGATCGGTTTGGTGCTATCCTTGGCCTGGGCGACGCTGGACAATCCAATCATCGTACCAAGCAGCACGGATGCGGCTAATTTGGTCTGAAATTTCATTTAGTGACTCTCCTCTCCGGTTATAGGTATAGGAACTATTGGGAAGGCTTATCCTACATGAATTTATTTTTTTGTAAAGTACCAAACATGGACCAAATTAATTAATTTGGTTTTTGTTTGAAAATTTAAAAAAATTTATAAAAAACAATAATATATCTATTTATTTCAAATAGAATTGACGTCATTCGATAACTTACCAGCTGAGAAAATTGCTGTCAAACTCCCTAAAATTGTACCAATAATGTACCATTAAAACGACACTCGAGGTATCGTTATCAGGCTTTCCTGTCGGGAATTTCGACGCATTTGCCGCGTGGGATTTCGGCCTCTTTATCGTACAGAGGGAGCCCGGCAAGTTGACCCGCGTACATATCACCGTCGAGGCATTGAATGGTGACCGCATCGCCTTCATTAAAGCCAGGTTCATGCATGAGCGCAATGCCTATGCCCTGTTGCAGGTAGGGAGAGTACGCGCCGGCGCTGACCTTGCCGGCAGGTTTGCCGTTGATGCAGACGAGGCCGCCAATGTGCGGCTCGGCCTCGCATTTGAGGCCGATCAGGCGGACGCCACGCGGCGCGGTTTTGAGCGCCTGTTTACCGATGAAGTCACCCTTGTCTTCATCGACGAAGCGATCGAGGCCGACGTCGTAAGGGGTTGTCGTCCAGTCGAAATCGGAGCCGGCATTGAGGATGCCGGCCTCGATGCGGCGGATATGCATCGAATCCAGTCCAAACAGCTCCATGCCGAAGGGTTCGCCCGCCACCCTGAGATGGTTCCACAGCGCCTCCACATCGTGCTGCGGCTCGGTGTAGAATTCCCAGCCGAGCTCGTTGGTATAGCCGGTGCGCGTAATTACCACCTGCTGTCCGCCGAGACTGACACGCGCCAACGCAAAATAACCGAACGGCTCGGGCATACCGTCGTCGCTGGCGGCCTCGAGAATTTTAAGGGCGTTGGGGCCCTGCACCTGGGAGATATATACACCGGGGTCGCTGATTTCGACGTCCAGGCCGACCGCGTGCGCGCGTGCCCAGCTGTAAAAATCGCCATCGGCCTGGGCGTACCAGAACAGGTCCGGCTCGAGTCGCAACAGGATGCCGTCGACTATCAGGCCGCCATCCTCGTAACAGGCCAGGCCGTACCCGCAGCGGCCAGGTTTGATTTTGGTGATGTCCTTGGTGAAGAGCTTGTCCAGCAGGCGCTCGGCATCCGGGCCCCTGAACTGCAGCGGGAACTCACCGGTATGTAATACCGCGGCCTGTTGCCGTAGCCGCCAGTAACCGTCCACCGTGTCAAGCTTGTCGAAACAACAGGCCATCTGGCGCCGGTTGTAAACGCAGTAATGCGGCCCAAACGGACGTTCGATCATGTGATAGGGATGCCGTGACAGGGAAAAATCCCAACCGGCCCCGGGAATGGTGGAAACGAGATCTCGGGTTTTGCCGTCACTGGAACTCATGGGCTGGGTACCTGCTACTTGTAATCCTGGTAGGATTTTTCTTCGACGATCGTCGAATGAAAGTGCAGGTTGACCTTCTTCTTGGCGTCGGCGCGCTCGTCATTGGTGACGTAAACCGAGCGCGCCAGTTCCACGAAACGCTCGCCGAAACGCCGGTTGCGTTCCTCGTCACGGATATCATCCTCGATTTCCCAGAGCCGCTCATTAATAGACTTGAGTTCAGCGCTAAGCCTCATGATTACATCGTCTGACTCGATCGACTCATCCCATACCTTGTTCAGCATGTCGAGTTCGGTTTTGACATTCGCGACCTTGACAGGATCGCTAATGCGCTCCGCCTTGATCTGCAAGATCGTGATCTTGTCGAGCAATTCACCGGGCGAGATCGGAATCAGGATATCGTTCATGCGATGTAAGATTGGATTTCGAGGCGGGCAATACTAACCATGTTAACGGCCTAGCTCAACCGAAAACGCGCGATCAAAATCGGCAATAGCATCAGGTTTGCGATTAACGCGGTAATCATCGCCAGTCCGCACAGCACGCCAAAGTAAATGGTCGGGATGAAGTTGGACAGGGCCAGGATCGAGAATCCCAGCACCACCGTCACCGAGGTGTAGTACATCGCGCGCGCTATGCTGTTGTGGCAGCGTGCAATTGCCGCCCAGTAATTGCGGTCCTGGATAAACTCGCCGCGAAAGCGGTGGATATAATGGATTGAGTCGTCAACGCCGATACCGATATTGATCGCCGCAATCGTGATGGTCATGATGTCGAGTGGAATACCGATCCACCCCATCAGGCCAAGTATCAGCCCGGCGGAAATGATATTCGGGATCAGCGCCGCAAACGACAAACGGACCGCCCGGAAAAGCGCTATAAACATCAACAGGATTGCACCAAATACGGCGCCAAGGGTCAGGATCTGGGATCGAAAAAGGCTTTGCAACAGGTTGTTATAAAGCACCGCAATACCCGAGATCGTGACCTGTTCGGGGTCGAGGCCATACTCACCGGTCAGGTCAAGGTAAATCTTTTCAATCAGCTCCTGGCGGCGCAACTTTTTGTCTGATTCGTAGAGGCGAATGCTAAAGCGCAGCTGGTTACCATCTTCCGACAGGTAGGGCGAGATCAGCGCTTTTTTTACATCTTCGGGGATGCGCTTGTAAACCACGGCGAGCTTGAAGTCGCTGTAGGGCTTGCCATTGTTTAAGGATTCCAGTAACTGCATCCCGGTATGCACCGACAATACCTTGCCGGTTTCCGGCAGCTGGTCCAGGTATTGATGAAATTTGGCCACTTCATGCAAACCGTCACGGTTGAACCAGTAGCTGTTGGAGGTGATATCGCCGTTTGAGAACAATTCGTCCTCCGCCATGACTTCATCCGCGGGTGCATCGATGATGATATCCATCGGGGTGGTGCCACCGAGCTTGGTATCGATCAGGGTCATGCCCTGGAAAATCTCGGTACTTTCCTTGTAGTAGTCGATGAATCGATTCTCGACCGAAAGCCTTGGAATTCCGGTCAGCGCAATTAATATGAGCAATGCAAAGATCATCAGCGTGGCACGGGTCCGATGCTGGATGAAATTGGCGATCGAGGCAGTTACCTTGCCGGTTAAGTCTTTCTTGGCCTGGGAGTCGAGGCGCGGCAGTAGCATCAGGGCTGCCGGGAACAACGTGAACGCGAGCACAAACGAAACCGTGATACCGATTACCATCATCCAGCCAAAGTCGATTACCGGTCGAATTCCGCTCACTAGTAATGAGCCAAAGGCGACTATGGTGGTGACAGCAGTGTAAAAACTCGGGCTGAACTTGCTTTGCACGGTTTCGCTGACCAGCTCGTACTGACTGGCCTCGGATTTTATCATCGCAAGTTCGCGGTAGCGTACCACCAGGTGAATGATTAGTGATAACGTGATGATCAGTAATAGCGAAATGAAATTCGACGAAACCACCGTCACCGGCCATTGCGACCAGCCCAGGTAACCCATCATCGCCATGGCACTGGTCAGACAAACCGCCAGGGGCAGCACTACCCAGCGAATATGTTTAAACGAAAATGCGAGGATGATAACGATAAACAGAACAACCCCGACACCGAATACCTTGAGGTCACTGCGGATAAACTCGATCGAATCGGACGTGATCATCGGCACCCCACCGAGGTAGAGCGTTGCCTTGCCGCGATAAGCATCCATGATCTGGCGCACGTCAACGATGGTCTGATCCAGTTTTAACTTATGGGCCAGGTTTTCGATTTTTATCTGTGTCGATAATTGGTCGAGCCGCAGCGCTGCATCTGGAATCGTGCCCACTTTTTCATACAGCTTGTCGCGATTGTTAATCAGGTCGAGTAGTCGCTGGTTGGTCACCAGGTTTACCTGCATTGCGGTGGTATCGCCTTCGCTATTGACCAGCAGGTTCTCGTACAGGGGACTTTTCCGCATCTCTTGCTCGGCAAGCTCGATGTCGACGTCATCGCTTTCCAGGGTGCGCACTTTACGGGCGATTTCTGCGAGCGTCATAGGTGGACTGTCCACCAGTGGCACGTCAAGCATGCTGATGACATTATCGACTTGCTCGAGCTGGCCCAGCTCATCTCGCAGTTGGGTGATATCGGCGAGCACCGCTTCGCTGAAAAGCGGTTGCTCCGGGCTATAGGTGACGATCAGGAAATCATCCGATCCGTACTGGTCGCGAATGCTGCGATAGGATTTAAGGCTGGCATCATTCTCGAGCACCAGCGAATCGGCCGAGGCGTCAAGCTCGAAGTCGGGTATGTACAACAGGAAAAACACCACAACGCTGGTAATGACAATCAGCGTTGCCAGCGGTTGTTTTAGCACCAGGCGGTTATAGCCCGCAATAAACTTGGACAGCATGAACGGGTATCCCTATTTTACAGAGGCGTAGGCATTGTTGCTAAATCGACGATAGCCCCATTGATACTGATCCAGGGACTGGCGGACTAATCGTTCAATCTGATCGTTCATGTATTGGGCGCTGCTGGCTTCATCGGCTGCCAGGCGCTCGTGCTCAAGTGGCTGAATACTTAGCGAAAACTCGCCAGGAGGTGAGCTGCGTTTCATGCTGGCTAAAAATATGTCGCAGTCGACCTTACTGCTCAGATTCTGTACCAGGGTCGTGGTCGGTGCACTAACACCAAAAAATTCAGCCCCGATTTTAACCTTGCTTCTGGCGGGTTGTTGGTCGGGCAGAATCATCAGGCTACCGCCTTCTTTTAATCCGATCAGTAGCTTGCGCAAGCCGTGCTGCTTGGTCGGAACCGGGTTTCCGCCGCTGCGCGCACGCGCTTCCTTGACGAAACTATCCACCGCCTTATTTTTTCGACGTTTATACATGATCATGGCGCTACAGGATTTACCCAGCCAAATGACCAGGGTCTCCCAGCTGCCGAGATGGGGTGCGAGGATAATCCTGCCCCGGGTGGAACGATCAAACTCTTCGCAGACTTCGATCGAGGTTACTCGCTCCAGAATTTTCTCCACTGGCCAACACCAGACTGCAGCGAGTTCGGTCATCGCGTAACAGGTTTGTCGAATTGATTCGCGGTAAAGATGCTGTTGTTCGGTTTTATCAAAATTAGAAAAACAAAGCGTAATATTTGCCCGCACCTGGCGTGAAAGCTGGTTCGAGGTATTGCACAAAATAAAAGCGATCCAGTCGGCAACTCGATACTGGAAGCGCAGCGAGAAATGCGACAGAATCTCGAAACAATGCTGGATGAATGGCTTGCTCAAGTTACTGGGACTGCTCGATCTTGGCCCAACTATCGCGCAGTGTCATGGTGCGATTGAAGACCGGATTATCATTCGTGGAATCATAATCGCTGATGAAATAACCTAACCGCTCGAACTGGTAGGCGATCGGGTTGTTGGTCAGTTCAATTGCCGGTTCGAACTTTGCGTTATCCATCATGATATTGGAGTCAGGATTGAGGGCCTGGTGAAAATCCGCGGCCGCCCCCGGGTTAGCCGACGTAAACAGGCGATCGTAAAGATTAACCCGTGCATCCACCGCGTGCCGGGCACTGACCCAGTGAATGGTGCCTTTGACCTTGCGTCCATCGGGGCTTTTGCCACCACGACTTTCAGGGTCGTAAGTGCAGATCAGCGACTCGATTTCCCCGGCTTCGTTTTTGATGACTTCCTTGCAGGTGATGTAATAGGCAAAGCGAAGGCGCACTTCGCGCCCGGGACTTAGACGAAAGAACTTGCTTGGTGCGTCTTCCATGAAATCGTCGCGCTCGATATATATTTCGCGCGAAAAGGGTACTTCGCGGGTGCCGTAATCCGGGTTTTGTGGATGGTTGGCGCCGCTGAAAAATTCTTCCTGGTCTTCGGGATAATTTTCAATAACAACCTTGATCGGATTGATAACCGCCATGCGTCTGACCGCGCGGGCATTCAAGTCCTCACGTAATGCATTTTCAAGCACACCCATTTCGATAGTGCTGTATTTCTTGGTAATCCCGATTGCATCGCAAAAGGAAACGATTGACTCTGGTGTAAATCCGCGCCGGCGCATGCCCGAAATAGTCAGCATGCGCGGGTCATCCCAACCGCTGACATGCCCCTCGTCGACCAGCATGTTGAGCTTGCGCTTGCTGGTGAGTGTGTACTCGAGTTGCAGGCGCGCAAACTCGATCTGCACAGGTCGTGACGGGGTTTCGAGATTATCCAGGATCCAGTCGTAGAGCGGGCGATGGTCTTCGAACTCGAGCGTGCAAAGTGAATGGGTGACACCTTCGATCGCATCCGACAGGCCATGGGTAAAATCGTACAGCGGGTAGATGCACCATTTGTCGCCGGTGTTGTGGTGGGTTGCGTGGCGGATGCGATACAGCACCGGGTCGCGCATATTGATATTCGGTGATTGCATATCGATTTTGGCGCGCAACGCATGTTCGCCGTCCTTGTGCTCGTCGTTGCGCATTGCTTCAAATAGCTGAATGTTTTCCTCGACGCTGCGATCGCGATAGGGACTATCGACACCCGGTTCGGTCAGCGTGCCACGGTTCGCGCGAATCTCATCGGCATTTTGACTGTCGACATAAGCCAGGCCCTGTTTAATCAAATCAAGGGCATAAGCGTAAAGTTGATCGAAGTAATCGGAGGCAAACGGATTGCTGTGCCAGGTGAATCCAAGCCACTCGACGTCGCGTCGAATCGAGTTTACGTACTCGACACTTTCTTTTTCCGGATTGGTGTCATCGAAGCGCAGGTTACAGTGACCGCCGTAATCGCGTGCGATGCCGAAATTCAGACAAATCGACTTGGCGTGACCGATATGCAAGTAGCCGTTTGGCTCCGGCGGAAAGCGCGTGACCACCGCCGATACTTTATTCGAGGCCAGATCGGCGTCGATGATATCGCGGATAAAATTTGAGCTGTCACTGGTTTCAGCGCTGGAATCGGACATTAAATGGATCTGTATCGAGATTGAGTCGCGGGATTTTAACCGATCCGGGGCTAAAGCTGAATCGATTTACGGTAACCGCCGGGGAGCGGGATTTAAGTTGGGGGCTGGGCCGCCGATCGAACCGACGGCAGCTCGGAAAACCCGGGCTCGAATCCATTACAGATGCGCTACAATATCGGCTGTTTTTCCTCAGGAGCAAGCTATGCCACGTTTCAATCGAATACTAATCACGGGTGCCGCGGGAAATCTCGGCAGAGAACTGCGCCGGGGCCTGGCGCCGCTGGCGGCAACCCTGCGAATCACCGATCGCGACGACATGGGAGTGGTAGCGGACAATGAAGAGGCGATGAACTGCGAACTCGGTGATTTCGATGCCGTCATGCAGGTGGTTGAAGGTTGTGACGCGATTGTTCACTTTGGTGCGGCGCCGGTGGAAAGACCCTGGGCCGAAATCCTCGAGAGTTCGATTAAGGGCGGCTATAACGTTTACGAGGCTGCTCGACGGCACGGGATCAAGCGTATTGTTTACGCGAGTTCAATTCACGCAGTTGGTTATGAACGCCGCGAGGTCGGGGCTGATACCGATACTCCCCATAATCCCGACACGCTTTACGGGGTCTCGAAGTGTTTTGTTGAAGACCTTGCCAAACTTTACTTTAACAAGTTTGGCATTGAATCGGCCTGCCTGCGGATTAACTCCTGCTTTCCGAAGCCAGCCGATCGACGGCACCTGGCGACCTGGCTGAGTTTTGACGACTTGATTCAACTGGTAGAACGCTGCCTGGTATCAGAGCGTATCGGCCACACCGTGGTTTACGGTATTTCCGACAACCGGGAAGCATTCTTTTCCAATCACAAGGTGGCTCACCTGGGTTATCGACCTAAGGACAGTGCCGAGGATTATCGTGACGAAGTCGAGGCAAAAGTGGGTGTCGGCGATCCCTTCGATCCGGCAATCGAGTACGTCGGCGGATTTCTATGCGCTTACGGGCACCCCGACGAAGAGGAACGAATCGAACTCTGAAACCGCCTCAGCCGGTGCGATACAAGGCGAAAACCGGGTTCATTCCCACTTGCTGTGGTGGGTCGATACTTCGGGGATGGGCCTTGGAGGGATTTCGAGTGTCGGTGTGCCGATATAGATGAAGCCGATGATACGCTCGTTTTCCTCGAGTCCAAGTTCGTCGCAGACAAAGGGATCGTAGGCGTTCGCACCGGTGAGCCAGATAGAGCCGAAGCCGAGCGCGTTGGAGGCCAAAAGCACGCTGTGTGCGGCTGCGCCAGCGGAGAGCATTTGTTCGATCTCCGGAATCTTGGGGCTTTCTATCAATTTCGCGACGACGACCACGATCAGCGGGGAGCGTAACGGCTTGTCCTGCTGTTTTTTCAGGTAGGCGGACTCGACATCGGGATCGCGCATAAGTGTTGCGCGGCCGAATATCTCGGACAGCTTTTGACGCCCGTCACCACGAATACTGATGAAGCGATAGGGATGCAGGCGTCCGTGATCGGGGGCGTTCAATGCTGTCTTGAGAATGAGCCGCAGTTGCTTGTCATCCGGTGCGGGCTCGGACAGGGCAGCGGCCGGGGTAGAGTAGCGGTTTAAGTGTTTAAGCGAATCGGTCATCTGTCCAGCTATTTAGATTTGGCGTCAAAGCCGCCAATGATACACTTCGGCCACTCTTGATAAACAGTTTTTCCAAATGATCAGATATCAGATTACCAGTCGTAATCCCAGTAGCCATTACTTCGATGTATCGATAAGCATCGATGAGCCTGATCCCCAGGGGCAGAATCTGCGCCTGCCCAACTGGATTCCGGGTAGTTACATGATTCGCGATTTTGCACGCAACCTGCTCGACCTGCGCGCCACTGATGAACACGGCGAACTCGGGATCGAGCAGATCGACAAATCCAACTGGCGGGTTGCTGCAGCCAGGAGTGCATTGACGATCGAGTACAAGGTTTATGCGAAAGACCTGTCGGTGCGCGCGGCACACCTGGATCACAGCCACGGCTATTACAACGGCAGCAGCGTGTTTCTCGAGGTTCTCGGCCAGGGCGACAATCCCTGCGAGGTATTGATCGAAAAACCGCTCGCGGCTTACTGCCAGGAATGGCAGCTGGCGACCTCGCTCAAACGCAAGCAGGCGGACGCTTACGAATTTGGGTTGTACCAAGCGCTCGATTACGATGACCTGATCGATCACCCGGTCGAGATGGGCACGTTTACCTGTATCGCCTTTGAAGCCTGTGGGGTACCGCACGATATCGTGTTAACCGGTCGCTTCGACTGTGACGAGGCACGCCTCGCCGCCGATTTGAAAACAATCTGTGAGCACCATATCCGTTTTTTCGGTGAACCTGCAACAATGGATTATTACCAGTTCCAGGTGATGGTCGTCGGTGAAGGCTATGGCGGTCTCGAGCATCGCGCCAGTACCAGTCTGATTGCGAGCCGCGCGAGCCTGCCAAAACTCGGGCAATCGAAGGTGGACGACGACTACCGTGATTTTCTCGGGCTCTGCAGCCATGAATATTTTCATACCTGGAACGTCAAGCGAATCAAGCCCAGTGTCTATAAGCCTTATGACTTGCAGCACGAGGTTTATACCGATTTGCTGTGGGCCTTCGAGGGAATCACGTCTTACTACGACGATCTTGCGTTACTGCGTAGCGGCCTGATCGATACGGAAAGTTACCTGGAACTGCTCGCGCAAACCGTGACCCGGGTGCAGCGGGGTAAGGGTCGCCTGCGGCAGTCCGCGGCGGAATCGAGTTTCAACGCCTGGACCAGGTTTTATAAGCAGGACGAAAACGCAGCCAACGCAATTGTCAGCTACTATGCCAAGGGTAGCCTGATCGCAGCCTGCATCGACCTGAAAATTCGCGAACTGACCGCATCGCAACAAAGCCTCGACGACGTCATGCGCCGCCTGTGGCAGGGATATCGTGAACAGGGAAGGGGAGTCGAGCCCGACAGCATCCAGCAACTGGTTAGTGAAATTGCAGGTCAGGACCTTGAATCATTTCTCGACGAGTTGATTTACGGTACCGACGAATTGCCCCTGGATACGCTACTTGGCCTGGTCGGTATCGAGATGCTGCGACGTACCGCGAAAAATGCACAGGACAAGGGCGGTAAGGATGTCGAAGGTGAACTGCCCACGGTCGATTTGGGCGCGATATTGAAAGATGGCGAGGCCGGGCTCACGATTCAGCGTGTTACTGAAGCTGGATCGGCCCAGAGTGCCGGTCTGTCAGCCGGTGACCAGATCGTCGCAATTGACGGCTTGAAACTCAACCTGGGGCAACTTGAAAAAAGGCTACTGTTGGCAAGCCCGGCGGAAGTCTGGCAGGTTCATGCCTTCCGTCGCGATGAACTGCATCTGTTCGAAGTCACGCTGCAAGCCGCCGAGGAAAGCACCTGTGTTTTAAAAATCACCGATCAGCAGCAGGAGGCGCGCAAGTCCTGGTTCCAACGTGATGCGTAGCGAACCCATCAACGAGAGCGAAGCCAGGAAGGCAGTCGAACGTCATGGCCTCGACTGGCATTACCGTCCTAACACCGCATCCACCAATGCCGACGCACTAGAATACCACGACATCCACCAGCGTGAAGTGGTCGCATTCAGTGAGGCGCAGAGCGCGGGGCGCGGGCGACGCGGCCGGCAGTGGCTATCACCATTTGCGCGTAATATTTATTGCACGATCGGCATTGCCAAGGAAATCCCGGCCAATCGCCAAGGTTTGCTGAGCATCGTCACCGGCCTCGCCTTGTGCCGGTCTTTGCGGCAAAGCGCCGATGCAGCAATTTCCCTGAAGTGGCCTAACGATGTGCTCTGCGAAGGGCGCAAGCTCGGTGGAATCCTGATTGAATCGCGACCCCTTGGTGAGGATCGTTTTTTTTTCGCCATCGGGTTTGGACTGAACATCTATATGGATGCAGACGAACTGGCCGAGTTTTCCCAGCCTGCCACCAGTCTTGTGCAGATGGCTGCGAGCGAGATCGATCGTACGCAGGTGCTGATGAACACGATAGATTCTGTCATTGATTCGATTCGGGCGTTTGAGTCCGACGCGGTACAGGATCTGGTGCGCGAGTTCGAACGGTTCGATGCGTTCCATGGTTGTCCGGTTGAAGTGGTTACCGCTGACAATCGCATTGCGGGTATTAATCGTGGTATCACTGCTGACGGGCATCTCCAGTTAGAAACAGAGCACGGCATCGAGGTTCATTCGGCTGCCGAAATATCGCTCCGGGTTGCCAGCGAATGATTCTGCTCGATTGCGGTAACAGCCACCTCAAGGCGCAGTGGCACAAGGCCGGGCAGGTGCAGGCCAGCTATTCCTGTGCTTATAACCGGGACTGGGCGCAACGCCTGAGTCGTTGGCTACAAGACCTGCCGGCGAAGCATTGCTATCTTGCCTCGGTGCTCGATATGACCCGCGAGGCTCAGCTTGAGCAATGCCTTAAACAAAAATTCGACACCGCGATTACCCGCTTTGTATCGATGCCGCAGGCCCTGGGTGTTCACAATGCATACCGAGAGCCCGAGCGGCTGGGGGTTGATCGCTGGTTGGCGTTAATCGCTGCATCCGAACTGGAGCGTGGAGACGTTATCGTTATCGATGCCGGCAGCGCGATAACGCTCGACCTGTTGCGCGCGGATGGGACGCATCTGGGTGGGGCAATCTTGCCTGGAATCAACACTTCGTTGGACGATTTCAAGCGCATTTTCAGTCATATCGATTTTGACGATCCGGTAATTGCTGAAACCACCGAACCCGGTTGTTCAACCGAGGAGGCGATTCATATAAACTACGCGCACAGTTCAATCGAGTTATTGCCCGGGCTTGTGAATCGCTGGACCAGCTATTTTGATAATGATGCAACCATACTGCTTGCGGGGGGCGATGCAGTTCGGGTGCAAAGCGAACTACAAAGTCCAGCCCGCATCGTGCCTGACCTGGTGTTTCTCGGGATGGCAAGGCTGGCTGGTCAATGAAAGTATTTTTGGCCTTATTGCTGATCGTCAATGTCGCCTTTGCCGCGTTCCAGTGGTTGCTGCCTTACGAGCAATTGTTCGTCGAGAAGAAAAAGATCCCTGCCGCCGTCGAGCTGAAATTGTTGAGCGAGGCCAAGGTGGAAATCGTCAGCGAGAAAAAAGTCGTCGCTGAAGCAACCGCAAAGGAGGCTGCGGCGAAGGTCGAAAAGCCAGCGCAAATCAAACAGGAAGTGCTGGTGTTCGAAGATTCCAGCGACAAGCGGGTGTGCTATACCATCGGACCCTTCAAGGACAAGGAGCGGGCAGTCGAAATTAGCGGGCGCTACAGCGGAAAGCGTGCCGAAACCGAGTTGAAATCCAGCCTGGAAAAAGATTACCAGGGCGTAATGGTTTATATCGGTGGCCACAAAACCCGTGACGAGGCAATCAGGACTGCCAATGGTCTTGCCAAGAAGGGAATCAGGGACCATATCATCGTCAATAATCCCGAAACACCAAACATCCTTTCGCTCGGCGTTTTCGGGCTCAAGAAAAATGCCGACAAGCTGGCAGCCAGGGTTAAAAAGCTGGGTTTCAAGGCCGAAACTGAGTTACGGTATCGCGAACGCACCATTTACTGGCTATATGCAGAGCAGTCGAGTGAGACCGAATACCTGCTGTTACTCGACGATGCCGATTACGATACCGGGATCAGCCAGATTCCGACCGAGTGCTTGCCAACCTAGGGCAAACACAATAAAATTCGCGCCCTCGGAGAGGTCAGTATAAGGCCTGTGAGCGGCCGCAAAGGCTGTAATTTGAAATGAAATTGCCGGCGTAGCTCAGTTGGTAGAGCAACTGACTTGTAATCAGTAGGTCCCGCGTTCGATTCGTGGTGCCGGCACCAATTCAAAGCCCCTGATTAAGGGGCTTTTTTGTGCCTGAAAGATAGGTATGAAGCCATTTCTTGGCACCCATTCTCTTAATTTCAATCAATAAATTAAGAATATAATCGGTATAAGGATTTTTCTGGGTCTACACCTGGTCTACACAAAGTTGTCTTTCGGCAGTTTATTTATCATCCATTTTGATCCGGAATCGATCAGTGGGTATTAAAAGCCCTTAGTCCATTGCCATACGGATCTAGTTTCCGCGGTTATCCCATGCCAAAGCAATGGGATGGACTCCTCCTCATCTAATCGGCATCGATGTGCCAAACTGATAGTGTCTTTAACAGTTAACGATAAAGAGGAGTCCACGATGAAGATTAATCGAGTTGGTGTTGATTTGGCAAAAAATGTTTTCCAAT
>CALJYH010000132.1 GCA_937984095.1 uncultured Gammaproteobacteria bacterium
AACAGCGTCACGGAAATCAGCACTGTTACTATCGAGAGCAATTAGCAGCTCTGCGAGATGTTCATTGTCTTCCCTGCCATTCCATGTCTTGACGTAGCTGCCGTCCTTGTAGCCGTGATCCTGGCGAAAAAAGTTTAAAACATTTTTGCCGACATAGGTTCGATACAACTGATCGAAGTCCATTTCAATCAATGCCATGATGTTGGCGAAATCCGAAAAATGCATCGACTGCTGCGCGATCGTGGATTGCGCCATGACTTCGATCGCGCTGCGGATATCATCGCACTGACGTGGATCGGATAGTTCAGCTTCGATACGCGCAGCGACGGCATCGTTATCGCTGTCCTGCAACAGGTAGTCACTCATCGCAAAATGCAGGATATCGACCAGTTCGAGCTGCACCTGTTCGAAGTCAGGTTGCTGGTGCTTCCACCATTTCCAGCCATAGTGATCGAGCATTTCCGCGCATTCGGTCCAGATCGCGCGGTACCAGGCGTTACCGGCCTGGCGCCAGTCGGGATTAACCCGGGCATTCATCGCATCCTGCATTTCGAGCATGACCAGCAGTTGTGTTTTCATAATTGATCTTTGCAAAAAAACGAGAGTTTAACGGACCCGCTACATGCCGTATAGCCACGGTAGTAAAAAGCTCAGTAGTGCCCACATGATGACGACCAGGGGCAGACCGACACGCACGAAATCGCCAAAGCTATAGTTTCCGGCGTTCATGACTAGCAGGTTGGTCTGGTAGGCCATCGGCGTGGCAAAGCTCATATTGGCACCGAATAATACCGCGAGCACGAAAGGTTCGGCCGGCTGTCCGAGTTGGTGGGCAATCCCGATGGCAATGGGCGTACCGATGACCGCCGCCGCGTTGTTGGAAACCACGTTGGTCAGCAACGCCATCATTGCCAGCAGTCCACTCAGAATCAACCTTGGTGATGCGCCGGTGGTCATCGCCACGTAAGCGCTGGCAATCATGTCGGCGCCGCCGGTTTCCACCATCGCGGTACCCATTGCCAGGCTGGTAACGATGATCAGTATCACCGGTGCACTTAAAGCGCGCGTCGCATCGAACCACTTGATACACCCTGTAAACAACATTGCCGCCACGCCGCAGAGCGCACTGACAGCGATCGGCAACAAACCGAATGCAGCCATCAGGATAACCCACAACATGATCAACACCGCCAAGGGTGCACGCGAGGAAATCGGCAAAGCAGATTTTGCGTCCAGCACCAGCAGGTTTCGACTCGACTTGAGACGATTAATATTGCTAATTGCCCCCTGTACCAACAACACATCGCCCGAATGCAGGCGTGTATCCTCGGTGTGCTCGGTGCCCTGTTTGTTAACCCATTTATTGGTGCGGAACAATGCCAGTACCATTAACTGGTAACGTTCCCGAAAACGAACATTGGCCAGTGTTCTACCATCGAGGGTCGAACCGGGGACTACCACGACCTCGGCGATTTGTTGTGTTTTATCTACCAGCGGATGCTCGTCGTCGACACGTTCATCGCCCGAAAAAAGGCTCGCGCCAAGCACGGTTTCGAGTTCCTTTAGCCGATCCGGCGTGCTCCTGACCATGATGCGGTCGCCACTGCGTAACACCATATCGGGAATCGCTACAAGCCGGTTGTCCTTTTCCCCTCGCAAAATATGGACCACCTCGAGGTTGCCACCGGCCAGCTCGATGACCTCGGATAAGTGTTTCTGGTTAGCGACGCTGTCGTCGTGAATGCGCAGTTGTGCGTTAAACATTCGCGGCGAAGTGGTCGGCAGGCGCGCTTCGCGCTCGGGTAAAAGTAAAGGCGCCACAAACCAAAGGTAAAGAATTGCAACGCATCCGGCGATCATCGCCGGAAACACGAAATCAAACATCCCCAGCTCGCGTAAGCCAAGATCCGCCGCCACGGCCACCACCAGCAGATTGGTCGAGGTGCCGATGCTGGTTGCCATACCGCCTACAGAGGTGGACAGTCCCAGTGGCATTAACAGGTCAGAGGCCGGGGTTGAAGTTTTAAGCGATACGCTGATCAGAATTGGTAATAGCAGGATCACAACCGGCGTGTTATTAATGAATGCGCTCAGAATGGCGGCTATGACCAGTGTCGTGAGAAACGTGGCTTTTGGAAACACACTCCACCAGCGCGCCAACTCTCGTCCGATTGGTTCCAGCGCACCGGTGCGCACCAGGGCCTGGCCGGCAATCATCAGGGCACAAACAGCCACCAGGGCCTGATGCCCGAAACCGAGGAAAAGGTTACTTGCGCGTACCGGCCCAGCGCTACCACTATAAGGAAAGACCTCGAACAGTAACGCAAGCAGCACCAGGATGAGCAAGCTCGACGAAGCCAGCGGAATTCGCTCACTGGCAAACAAGACCAGCGCCAGTACAACCAACCCCATGACGACATAGGCATGAAACGTGGAACCAATCGCTAGAGTTTCCATGGAGCCTGAGTTTAGCACTTCGGAGAATTTCAGCCTTGCTTCAAAAGAAAAGTAAAATTTAGCGGAACTCGGCCACTACGAAATCCCGGCTCGGAGACCCGGATGACATGAAAGAGGAGAGACATATTGGAGACGCCGGCTCGTCGGATTATTTTTGCTGGACGCTGTGCAACAAGGATGTTGCACGCGAGCCTACATGGACGTATCTACGGCGATCCAGCAAAAATAATCCGACGAGCCTGCACCCTGTATACTATTCGGGGCGCATATGCGGAAACAGGATGACATCGCGAATGCTGGGCGAATCGGTGAGCAGCATGACCAGGCGATCGATGCCAACACCCTCACCTGCTGCCGGCGGCATTCCGTATTCAAGTGCGCGCACGTAATCCGCATCGAAGTGCATGGCTTCTTCATCACCTGCCTCCTTTTCCTCGACCTGGCGTCTGAACCTGGCCGCCTGTTCTTCGGGATCGTTGAGTTCGGAAAATCCATTAGCCAGTTCTCGCCCACCAAGAAAAAATTCGAAACGGTCGGTGATAAAGGGATTTTCATCGTTACAACGTGATAGCGGCGAGACCTCGGTTGGATAGGCGGTGATAAAAGTCGGCTGCTTGAGCTCGGCTTCGACCGTTTTCTCAAAGATTTCAATTTGCAGTTTCCCGGCACCCCAGCCTGCCTCGGGCTTGATACCGAGATCTGTTGCAGCCTGCCGGCAGTATTCGAGATCTTCGAGCTGTGCGGGATCAAGGCCGGGATTAAACTGGATGATGGCGTCGGCCACGCTGATGCGGGTAAACGGTTTTTCGAGATCAAATTCTTCGCCCTGGTAAAGCAGTTTCGTCGATCCGTGAATCTCCTGTACCAGCCGGCGCATCATATCCTCGGTCAAATCCATAAAGTCATTGTAATCCGCGTAGGCCTGGTAAAACTCGAGCATCGTGAATTCCGGATTATGCCGGGTTGATAACCCTTCATTGCGAAAATTACGATTAATCTCGAAAACCTGCTCGATGCCCCCGACCACGAGGCGCTTCAGGTACAACTCCGGCGCAACCCGCAGGTACAGTTCCATATCGAGCGCGTTGTGATGGGTAATGAACGGACGTGCAACCGCGCCACCCGGGATCACCTGCATCATCGGTGTTTCAACCTCGAGGAAACCCGCTTCGATCATGTAATTGCGAATAAAACTGACCGTCTGACTACGGATAGCGAACACGCGTCTCGAGTCCTCGTTCATGATCAGGTCGATATAGCGCTGGCGATATTTCTGTTCCTGGTCGGTGAGACCATGGAATTTTTCCGGTAACGGCCGTAACGCCTTGGTTAGCAATTCGATCTTTTTGACCTTGATCGTGAGCTCACCGGTCTTGGTCAAAAACAATACTCCGTTGACGCCGTATATGTCACCGATATCGCTGTGCTTGAAGGCTTCGTATGTCTCTTCACCAACGGCTTCACGCTGCACGAATATCTGCAGTGTGCCGCTCATATCCCGTAGCTGAGCGAAACTGGCTTTGCCCATAACCCGCTTGAACATCATGCGACCCGCCAGGCTTACCTCGACCAACTGCGCCTCGAGATCTTCGCGCGTGAGATTTGCGTACTGTTCAAGCAGTTTTGCGGCCAAATGCCCACGCTCAAAATGATTGGGATATGCCTGCCCCTGTGCACGCAACTGGACCAGTTTTTCACGCCGTTGCGCGATATAGCGATTTTCGTCGTGCTCTAAACTTTCGTTATTTTGATCAGCCTCGCTGTGCTCGGTCATTTCTGTACCTGTCCTATTGTGTTTACTAGGTGCCACTCTTCAAACTGGCTTCGATAAACTGATCCAGGCTACCATCCAGCACGGCCTGGGTATTACCGGTTTCAACCCCGGTGCGTAAGTCCTTGATGCGCGACTGATCTAGCACGTAAGACCGAATTTGACTGCCCCAGCCGATATCGGATTTCAAGTCTTCGATACTTTGTGCCTTGGCATTGCGTACCTGGATCTCGAGCTCATACAGCTTGGCTTTGAGCTGCTTCATCGCAGTCGCCTTGTTCTTGTGTTGTGAGCGATCGTTCTGACACTGCACCACGACGTTGGTCGGCAAATGCGTGATACGCACTGCCGACTCGGTCCGGTTGACATGCTGCCCACCGGCACCGCTGGCTCGGTATACATCGATACGCAGGTCGGATGGATCGATATCGATATCGATGTCGTCCTCAATTTCCGGGGAAATAAAAGCAGACGCAAACGAGGTGTGACGACGATTACCCGAATCGAACGGCGATTTACGAACCAGCCGATGCACCCCGGTTTCGGTCCGCAACCAACCGAATGCATAAGGACCCTCAAATCGCACAGTTGCGCTCTTGATGCCTGCCACATCGCCTTCAGACACTTCAATCAGCTCGGTTTTAAAACCCTTCGCCTCACCCCAGCGCAGATACATGCGCAACAGCATTTCAGCCCAGTCCTGTGCCTCGGTTCCGCCAGCGCCGGACTGGATGTCGAGAAAGGCATTGTTCTCGTCCATTTCACCGGAAAACATGCGCCTGAACTCGAGTTCGGCGACTGCTTTCTCGACACCATCAAGATCAGCCTCGACCTCGCCCACGGTGGCGGAGTCGTCTTCGCCGATGGCAAGCTCGAGCAATTCCGAAGCGTCGCCCAGGAATTGCGAATTCTGGTCGATACCGGTAACTACGTTTTCCAGTCTGGCCTTTTCCTTGCCGAGGTGCTGCGCATGTTCTGGATTGCTCCAGACATCAGGATTTTCCAGCTCGAGCATAACTTCTTCCAGTTTTTCACGCTTCTGGTCGTAGTCAAAGATACCCCCGGAGCAATTCGATGCGTGATTTCAAGTCATCAATCTGCTGAAAAATATGATTTGTCTCCACCGTATTCGCTCATGCCTGGAAAAACGCGCATTCTACCCGATCTAAAGCGATAATATCACCTGCTTTACTCTATTTTTCCGGGCTTTCATAGGCTAGAATGTGCCGCCAAATTTCCTGACTAATTTTTCTGACTAATGAGGTAACAAGTGTCACAAGATGTTGATATCCAGCTACAGGTCTGGAAAGACCTGGCAATAAGCAAGCAAATCCTTATGGGTGCTGCCGCAGACGCGCTCGGGCTCGATGCCGAATGCAGTACTACCGAACTCAAAGCGGCATTAGACCAGGCAATTCAACGCGCACGTGACGCAGATATCAAAATCCAGGAAACCCGCAGTCAGGCCGAACAGCAAGTCGAAGAGTACAAACAGCGCGCGGAATCCGCCGAGCAGTCCAGCAGCGAAGCCGAGGACAAGGTCGAGGCGGCTGAAAAGGCGCGCGAACAGGCCGAGCGCCAGCTAGCTACCGGCAAGGCTGATAATGCCGAGGCATTAAAAAAAGCCAGAGCAGAAGTGACGGACAAGCAGAATAAGCTCAAGGCTATCTCCAAGTCGCTTGCCGACACCCCGGAGAACGTGGTGCGCAAACTGAAGACCCTGAAAAAGCAGAAAATGGACGAAGCTAAACTACGTGGGCAGGCGGAGTCTCGACTGCAGTCGATGCGCAAGGAAAAGTCGAAACTGGAAGCCGATCTCGAGGCAAAAAAATCAACCCTGCAAAGCGCTGCAACATTGCTCGAACAAACCAGGGCCCTGCATCAGGCCTGCCTTGATGCCGAGGCTACGATTAAAAAGCTCAGCAACAAGAAAGGCGATCAACTTAAGGTCCCAGACTTCGATCAAGCTGCGCTTGAAGAGCTAGAAAAAGAGCTAACCGAAAAGTAAACGAGGCAGTTAATCCTGGAGTTGTTGCAACGGAATCTCAAACAGGATACTGGTGCCCTGCTGTGGATTGCTCTCCGCCCAGATACGCCCTTGATGTAATTCGATAATTTCCCGGCATACTGAAAGACCCAGTCCGGTACTGCCAGGCTGGTTTCGATTACTACTACTCTGGTAAAACTTGTCGAACACCTCGTCGAGTTCTAATGCGGGAATGCCGGATCCCTGGTCTGAAATCCGAACCCGGAACCTGGTTTCGTCGCGCTCGAGGTCAATTTGTATCTCTCCTGCCTCGGGACTGAACCTGATCGCGTTGGCAATGATATTCGTCATTACCTGGATAATCCGGTTGCGGTCACAGACACATTCTGAATCGTCAATAACGGGTTTAAATACGCAGCTAAGATTCTTTTTGCGCAAACGTAAATCC
>CALJYH010000133.1 GCA_937984095.1 uncultured Gammaproteobacteria bacterium
GCCGTACCGACCAGGCCGGATTTGGTTAAGGCTTCGCCGGTGCCACGAGCGGTGCCGTCCCAGCCACCACCGGCGCCACCCGGAATCAGAAAATGAATTGAATCAATCTCTGGCGCTGCATGGCCGGATGATGGAATCAGGGTTATGCTGACGAAACTGGCGAAAACAAGCGTTAGCAGTGTCCGCAAGTGTCTATTTGATTTATGAATCACTGATTAGGTCCTCCTTAGGTTTTATAGCGCCGGCGATATATATAATTATGACGCGAAAACCAATCGTAACATCATTTTCCCGGAAAACGATCAATAAAACTTAACGCCAAAACGTTTCATTGATATTGATATTAGTACGATATCGTATTATATTGTTCGAAATCGCACAAAGGAAAAATCATTATGGATATTTCACGACGCAGGACCCTGGCAATACTCGGTGGTGGTTTCATTGCAGCAGCTGGCATTGGAGCAACCACATTTGTCACCACTCGGAGACCCACTAAGGCACTGGTACCGTGGCAAAATGCCGGCCACTATGACGATCCGCGCAAAAATGCACTGTCCTACGCTATATTGGCCCCTAATCCGCACAATTTGCAGCCCTGGATGGTCGATCTTACTGACACTGATACGGTCGTCCTTTACCGTGATCCGGAACGAAATTTACCGCATACCGATCCTTTTTCACGTCAAATTACCATTGGGTTGGGCTGTTTTCTCGAACAAATGAAAATTGCGGCCACGTTAACCGGACATGGAGTGGGCCTGGAACTGTTCCCCGCCGGAGAAAACGGTCCAGTGGCGATCGCCAGATTTTCCACATCGGCGACACCTGATCCATTGGCGGCACAGCTACTTAACCGACGCTCCTGCAAGGAGCCGTACCAGATGACCGCAATCGAAACATCCAAGGTGGATACACTGAAGCCTTACGCAAAACTCGTGACTGAACCCGAAATGGTCGAAAATATACAATCGCTTACCTGGGAGGCTTTCCAGATCGAAATGGCGACCCCTCGCACACTCCAGGAAAGCGCTGAGCTGATGCGAATTGGCAAGCAGGAGATCAATGCTAGCCCGGACGGGATCGACATCGGAGGACCCATGTTAGAGACGCTGATGCTACTGGGAATACTGCCTCGCGAAGCACTTCTGGATCCCGACAGTGAGGCGACCCAATCTTTTCTCTCTTCCTATAAAAATATGCTGATGTCGACACCTGCCTATGTCGTGATCACCAGCGCAAAAAATGATAGGCTCAGCCAGGTAGCAGCCGGCGCGTCCTGGCTTCGTCTCAATCTCAAGACCACCGAACTCGGATTGGCGTTGCATCCGGTCAGCCAGGCTTTACAGGAGTACGATGAAATGGCGAAACTGTACGATCGTTCCCATGAACTGCTCGCCAAAGACGGTGAAACGGTTCAAATGCTGGGACGTCTCGGTTATGGCCCAGCGACAAAACCTGCACCTCGCTGGCCACTAGAGGCAAAGCTGCTGAATGGATAGACAAGACCTGGGGCTTTATTTCGTTTTCTTTAATGAAATCGGCATTATCGAGCAGCTCATCCGCGCCTTGCTCGAGGCAAAGTTACCGAAAGGTTTTCTGATTTCACACTTCAGCGTGTTGAATCATTTAATCCGTGTCAAAGATGGCCAGACACCGCTGGTGCTGGCACGCGCATTCCAGGTACCGAAGACAACGATGACGCATACGCTATCGATCTTGGAGCGACACGCACTCATTGAGACCCGCCCCAATCCCAAAGACAAGCGCAGCAAATGTGTATTCATCACCGCAACAGGACGAGCGTTTCGTGAAAATGCGATCAACGACATCGCACCGGACCTGCAAGCAGTAGCCGATAGGTTCCCAGCAGACAAAATGTCAAAAATGGTGCCCTACCTGGCCGATATCAGGCAGTTTCTCGACAATTATCGCGACGCTAGCTAATTCTCCTCTTCCCGAGTTCGCGTTCGAACAGTGCCAGGGTTTTATAATCGAGACCGCCACCGCCAATTTCCTGCGGCAGGTTGGGCGCGTAAAAACCCACTTCAAGTGCTTTTTGCTTAATGTGCTGGTCAAGCTCATCGGGCACTTCGCCGCTGCGGTCGACTTCGGCCTCGTGAGGTTCGAGTTCCTGTTCACGAAAAGCCCATAACGAACGTACGATCATGTCCTGTTCGGCCGGCAAATTGCAATTCATAAAACCTTGACCCGGTGGACTAACAAACGTTGCCAATCTTATACCATTTGCTAGGCGAGTCTACTAAACTGCGCGGATCCAGCAGCAAGGTTTTAATTGGGAATAATGATGATTCCAGGTGATGAGGAAGTGCGGGTCGCGGTCGACGGTACCGTGATGGTGATTACCATCGATCGCCCCAAGGCGAACGCGATAGATCTGCCCACCAGCCGCAAGTTGGGCGAGGCATTTGTCTACTTTCGCGATAACCCGGACCTCAAGGTGGCTATCGTCACCGGTGCCGGCGAAAAGATATTTTGCGCGGGATGGGATCTGAAAGCGCTGGACAGCGGTGATACCCCGCTGGAAAACTGGTGGGAAGCCGAGGACCCGGAACTCGGGGGTTTCGCCGGCATTACCGAAATGTGGAATCTGAACAAACCGGTCATCGCCGCGCTTAACGGGCTGACTATTGGCGGTGGCTTCGAAATCGCGTTAGCCTGTGACCTGATTATCGCGGCAGAGCACGTTGAGTTTGCATTACCAGAGTTGCCGCTTGGCCTGATACCCGACGCCGGCGCCGTGCAGCGCCTGCCCAAACGCCTGCCCTACAATATTGCACTCGAAATGCTTTACCTGGGCCGGCGCATGAGTGCCAGCGAGGCAATGCATTACGGGCTTATCAACCGGGTCGTAGCAGCGGATCAAGTGATGAACGCGGCACGCGAATGGGCCGAAAAATTGTCGCAGGTCGCACCACTCGCATTGCAGTCGATAAAGGAAGTACTTCGTGCAATCGAATGCGAACCGACCGAGCAGGCATTTCATAAAATGCGTTACGAAGATCTTCCAACCTACCGGGCGATGCTGTCATCGGAGGACGCGGGCGAAGGCGTCAAGGCCTTCGTCGAAAAACGCGACGCCAGGTTCAAAGGTAGCTGATAATGTTAAACCAGGCACCCGAAAACGTTCGTCGGATTACCTGTATCGGCGCCGGTCCGATTGGTGGTGGCTGGGCAGCGCACTTCCTCGCGCAGGGATACCAGGTGACCAGTTACCTGCATGATGTCTCCGAATACGATGCGCTAATGCGACTGCTTGAAACCGCCTGGGCGAGCCTCGAAGCGATAGGACTTGCCGAGGGTGCCTCGATGGACAACTTTGGATGGACTACCTATCTCGCCGAGGCGATTGCGCAGGCCGAATTCATCCAGGAGAGCGTACCCGAAGTACTAACGCTGAAACAGGGACTTTACAAAACCCTCGGCGACATCGTGGATACCAACGTGGTGATTGCATCGAGCACCTCCGGGCTTTCGATGACCGACATCCAGGCCGAATGTGCAACCCCCGAACGCACCGTCGTCGCGCACCCATTCAATCCACCCTACCTGCTGCCACTGGTTGAAATGATCGGGGGCCAGAAAACCAGCCCGCATACGCTTGCATGGAGCGAACAATTTTACCGCCATGCCGGTAAAGCACCGCTGGTCATGAAGAAGGAAATACCGGGGTTCATCGCCACGCGCCTGCAGGAAGCCATCTGGCGCGAAGCGCTGCACATGGTCGCCAATGGCGAAGCTACCGTCGAGCAAATCGACCAGGCGGTGGTCAACGGTCCGGGACCGCGTTGGGCCCTGATGGGACCCTGCGAAATCTTTCACGTTGGCGGTGGCGAAGGTGGCATGGCCTATTGCCTGGACCAATTCGGACCCGCGCTACAACTACCGTGGACCCGCCTGGTGGCACCCGAGCTGACCGACGAACTCAGAGAGGCGATGATCGACGGTTGTGTCAAGATGACGGCGGGGCAGGATTTTTCGAGTTTGAGTAAAAAAATGAATGACGGGCTGGTCGAAATCGCGAAATTGAAGCGGAATTTACAAAATCACTAGTACCATAATCAATTAGGAGAGCCTGCTTTATGAATAACGATGTCATCATCAGCTGCGCCGTTACCGGCGCCGGCGACACCACTAGTCGCAGTAACCTGGTGCCGATAACGCCACGCCAGATCGCCGACTCCGCGATCGAAGCAGCTAAAGCTGGCGCCGCAGTGGTACACGTTCATGTGCGTAATCCGGAAAGCGGACAGGGGTCGCGCGACCCCAGGCTGTTCAAGGAAACCGTGGACATGATCCGCGATAGCGGAGTCGATATGATCATCAATCTGACTGCCGGTATGGGCGGTGACTGGGTACCGAGCGAAGGTGATCCGTCGCTACCGGGTCCCGGCACCGATATGATCGGGCCCGAAGCGCGGCTGACGCACGTGGTTGAATGCAAACCCGATATCTGCAGCCTCGATTGCGGCACGATGAATTTCGGCGGAAACTATACCTACATCAACACCGCGCCCTACCTGCGCACCATGGCGAAGATAGTACAGGAGCTTGGCGTTAAACCAGAACTGGAAGTTTTCGATCTGGGACAGATTCGACTAGCACGCAGTCTGATCGAAGACGGCCTGATCGATGCGCCACCGATGTTTCAGATCTGTCTCGGCATCCCCTGGGGCGCCGGTGCCGATACCGAAACCATGGCCGCGATGAAACAGGCTTTGCCTGCGGATGCAGTCTGGGCCGGTTTTGGGATATCCAAAATGCAGATGCCGATGGTCGCACAAGCGGTCCTACTGGGCGGTAACGTCCGCGTCGGTCTCGAGGATAATATTTATCTCGATCGAGGCGTACTCGCGAATAATGGCATGCTGGTAGAACGCGCGGTTGAAATTATTGAGCGTATGGGGGCCCGTGTACTCGGCCTGGATGAGGCGCGTTCGAAGTTAGGCCTGAACTAGCCACGGCTGTAAATCAGGAGAAATGCGAAACGCGTCACCCTTGATATAATCGTTATTACATATATATATAGTCTATGAGTATAACGAATACACAATTTGCGATTGGACAGGTGGTAAAACATCGTCTTTACGACTTTCGCGGTGTAATTATCGATGTCGATCCAGAATTCAACAATACCGAGGAATGGTGGCTGTCGATTCCCGAGGAGCTACGACCCCGCAGGAACCAGCCGTTTTATCATTTGCTCGCAGAAAATGAGACCATGGCTTACGAGGCCTACGTGTCGGAACAGAATCTGTTGGTTGATGAAACCGGCGAACCCGTTAATCACCCCCAGGTCCCCGAAGTGTTCGGCGAATTTATGGGCGACAGTTACGCGTTGCCGGATAGCTATCGAAATTAATCCGGTCTGATTTCAATAAACAATAAAAGGGGTAGTGTTGCTACCCCTTTTTCATTCAGGCACAGAAGGCTTTCTTTATCCACAAAATTGATTTTGTTTCCCAGTCTTCAGACCCCTGCAGATGGCACAAAGCCGAGCTTTTTATCGACGATATTATTTAACGGCTCGCCCGCCAGGTAATGTCCCCAGTTAGCCATAAATTGGTTGGCCATCGCAGTTTCAAACTCGATATAGTCGCCCGACATGTGAGGCGAAATCAGGCAATTCGGCGCTTGCCAAAGCGGGTTTTCCGGCGGCAGCGGTTCTTCAACAAACACATCCAGTGCAGTTCCCGCGATTTGGCCGTCGTTTAGAGCTGCAAGTAACGCATCTTCGACTACTAATGCCCCCCTGCCAATGTTGATAAAGCGAGCATGCGGGGCCATCGCAGCAAATTCTGCCGCCCCAAACAGGTTTCGAGTCTGCTCGGTTAACGGTGTAATCAGTACCACGTAATCGGCATCTGGCAAGTGCTCAAGTAACTCATCCACCGCGTGAATATGGTCAAAGTCTGCACCACCTTCGCGCGCGCTACGGCCGATGGCGTCTACCTTCATACCAACCGCCTGCAACAGGCGTCCAATCGCACGGCCGATCGAACCGACTCCGACCACCAACGCGCGTTTGCCAGAGACGGATTCGGTGAGGCGATGATTCCATTCGGCCTTCGACTGAAACTCGAGTGTTTGCGGGATTTGCTTGGCGAAGCAAATGATCATTCCGAGTACCCATTCGGCAATCGGCACATCAAATATGCCGCGGGCATTGGTGAGCTGCACATCGCTCGCAACCAGTTCGGGAAACATCGCGGCATCCACCCCTGCGCCCGCCCAGTGGATCCAGCGCAAATCGTGCGCACGGTCCCAGGCCGCGCGCAAGCTGTCAGCACGAAAATTCCAGCCCAGCATGGCGTCTGCCCCAGTGAGCGCGGCGCGCAACTCGTCGGTTGATGTCGCAAACCGCAACTCGGCCTGCTCGCTCAACTCTTTAAGGCGGGGCACCTCGTCGATTCGTTGTGCCCCCTGTATCACCAGGACCGGTTTCAATTTCATTCTCCTCGTAGCGTGTCGTTAGGTTTCATTGCCTATGTCAGCGTTCCGATGCTATCGCATGCATTTTTTTCATGCGCTCTATAAATTGATCAAGCTCGTCGGTTGTATCCGTCATGTAGGCCAGTGGATCTGGCAGGCTTGGTGCCCTGTTGAGTACCCCCTCCAGCGTCGCATGCAGGCAATAGGCAGCATAGCTGATGGCGTAGCCACCCTCTTGCACCAGTACCAATTTGCCATCACAACATTCGTCTGCCAACGCCCTGGCCCGCTTTCCCAGTTCGTAAAATCCGGTCATGCTCAGCAGTTGGCGACCATTCGGATCGAACTGGTTGGCATCCTGACCCGCTGCGATAAATAGTACCTCGGGGTGATGCTCTCTGACCATCGGCGCGATAACCTGATCGAATACCCGGGCATAGGCAGCGTCTCCCGCACCGAATGGCATCGGCAGATTCAAATTTTTACCCAATCCCTTGGCACTACCCGTCTCATCGACATCACCAGTCTGTGGATGTGTCGAACCCCAGGCACCGTGATTCATGTGCAACGACACGGTCAGAATATCAGGGTCCTGATAAAAGCCTTCCTGTGTGCCGTTGCCGTGGTGTACATCCCAATCGATCACCGCGGCCCTTCTGAGGCCCTGGGCGCGCAATGTTTCAAGCGCGACACCAATGTTGTTGAAAAAGCAGTAACCGTCTGCCATGCCCGGTTGCGCGTGATGCCCCGGTGGTCGCACCAGCGCGTAGGCAATCCGGTTGTTTGCAGCGAATACATGATTGGCGGCAGATATAGCCTGGCCCGCGGCACGGCAACAGATATCATAACTGCCAGGTCCAAACACGGTGGTGCCGGAAAACCGGCGTGTTTCGGTAACCGGAATCGAAGCGAGTTCATCGATATATGCAACCGTGTGAAAACGTTCAAGGTCAGATCTGCTTGCGATCTCTCCCTGGTACCAGTCAAGGGCACCGGCTATGGGGCCCTGCTTCAGAATTCCGTGCATGTTTCGGACACGATCGCCGTTTTCCGGATGCATTTCTATAATCGGCAGGTGGGGTGAAGGCTTTGCCTCAAAAAATCCCTCGCCGGTGTCATGGTCAAACACACATGAATCAAAAAATACTGCCAGGTGGTCTGTCATTTCTCACTACCTTGGTCTCGATTGAATGTCCCCTTCCGGTCAAACATTCAGGCTGCTTCTGGAACATCCCTGTACAGAATGGGGAACAAAGCGACATTCTAATCTTAATTGTCAACTTTGAGAATTTGACATAACCTCCCGTTAATTCATTCGGGGGGCAACCATGGGCCAAAATCGTGATCTTGTGCTGGAACAATGCAATCCAGACAAGGAACTGGGATTTTCGATCGAGGAATTTAACAGTCGCTTGCAGGTCATTCGCAAACGCATGGCTGCAGACAGGATAGACTTGCTCTGGTTGATGGCTCCTGAAAGCCTTTACTACGTCAGCGGCTATACCTGCGAATGGTACCAGGCACAAAGCCCCAAGCAGTGGCCGGCAACCAGCGGCATCGCGGTCCACGTGGACCATGACCACTTCATCATGTTCGACACACCGAGCGAAAAAGTCATGTGCCGGTTTGTGACCTGTGCCGAGGATATTCGTACCTTTCCGATCGACAACCGTAGGGATGGTATCGGCTTCATCATGAAAGAACTGCAAGCCGAAGGGTGGCTAGGCGGGACTGTTGGCATGGAACTCTGCAGTTATCGACCTAATCCCGCGGTAAGCGCGAGATTCAAGACTGCGTTCGAGAACCATGGAGCGATGGTCACCGATGGCAGTGATATTTTGCGTGAAGTTCGCTGGATCAAATCTCCACAGGAAATAATCTATCTCGAGCAGGCAGCAAAAATTGCCGATATCGGGCTTGAAGCAGCTAAAAATAATATTCGACCGGGCGTCACCGAACTCGAGGTTTACGGGGAAATAATCCATGCAATGGCCAGCGCCGGTGGAGAAAACCCGGCGATTACGCTACCGGTGCTGTCAGGTCTCAAAGCCAATACCGGTCATTCGCTCGCCAGCCGCAAGGTCATAACGGCAGGTGAGCAGGTCAACGTCGATGTCAGCGGCGTCTACTGGCGTTACCACGCCAACGCGGCGCGAGCATTCCATGTCGGTGAACCATCAAAAGATGTGCTCGAATACCATAATAAGTCGTCGGGTGTGTTTAATGTCATTGCAGATATCTTGAAGCCCGGTCTGACAGTCGGCGAACTTGTTACGACAACAAGGCAATATTATGACGAAGTTGGCATCTGGTCGGACGCGGGCTGGGTTGGCGGTTATGAGCTCGGAATTGGATTCCCGCCGGACTGGGTTGGAAATTTTGTTTACGAAATGTCCGATATGGATTCGGAAAAAGTTTTCGAACCTGGAACCTGCGTTAATTTTGAGAGCCAGTTTTTCAGCCCGCGCATGTCGGGCATTACTTACTATATATGCACCCTGCTGTTCAAGGAACACACTGCTGAACTGCCGGTGCAAACGCCACGACACCTCGTTGTGCTTGAGTAATCGCGATAATTCGAGAGATCTGTCCACTAAATGTCCAGCATTACTGGATAAGCTGCTTTCATATCGTGAAATGAAATTTTATAGTTACGGCTGCAACAGAGGATCGAAAGTCAATGAGTGAACAGACAACGCAAGAATACGATGAAAATCTGATGGCTTTACTGGAAGCCGTCTGGGGCGAGGGTTTCATGTCACCGGGCGGTGTTGACGAAGTGGACCGTTATTTAGCCGGGATTGAGCTTGTGGGACTTTCCGTACTCGACATCGGCTGTGGCCTCGGTGGTATTGACGTTCACCTGATCAAGCAACATGGGGCAGCAATGGTAACCGGAATCGATGTCGACCAGGCGTTGATTGATCGCTGCGATCTTCTAGCGCAAAAAAACGATGTCGCATCTCAGTTGAAATTTATTTGCGTCGAGCCGGGTCCTCTACCCTTTGGAGATGCAAGTTTCAACATAGTCACCAGCAAGGATTCGATCATACATATCCCGAATAAAAAGGAGCTGGCTGCTGACGTTTACCGAGTACTCGAGCCAGGCGGTTGGTTTGTCGCCAGCGACTGGCTCGCGGGCTACGAAGGTGAACCGTCGCACGAGATGCAGGAATACCTGGTGACAGAGGGTCTGGATTTCGGGCTCGCATCAGCAAAAACCTATCTGGAGGCGTTAGAAAGCGCGGGTTTTACCGACATCGATATTGTCGACCGTAACGACTGGTACCAACAGCAGGCTCGCCAGGAACGCGAACAAATGGGTGGCATCCTGTACGATGGCCTGGCATCGAAGGTCGGAACCGATTTTCTCGAGCATGAAATCGAGGTCTGGGACAAGATGATAATTGCCATCGACCAGGGTCAATTACGCCCAACCCATCTGCGCGGACGAAAACCAGGTCTGGAATAATTCGAACAGCGCCGAAAGGTCGACGATGTTCTGCACAACTTAATTATTATTTTTCTACAAACGCTCGTTCGATCACGTATTCTCCGAGATCATTTTTACGGGTTTCGGTAAATCCAAGATCGTCGAGAATTTCAGTCAAACTAGTCAGCATACTCGGGCTTCCGCATAACATGAATCGATCATCCTCCAGATTCAGCACTGGCGTGCCTATGTCTTCAATCAACTTACCGGTTTGCAGCAGGCTGGTGATACGACCGTAGTTTATATAGGGCTCCCGGGTTACCGCAGGATAGTAGATCAGCTTTTCCTTGACGCTGTCACCGAAATACTCGTTGTGCTTCAACTCATGGGTAATCAATTGCTGATAGGTCAGTTCGTTAATATAGCGGCAGCCATGAACCAGGATGACCTTTTCGAAATTTTCGTAAACTTCCGGGTCTTTTATAATCGAAAGAAACGGCGCCAGTCCGGTTCCGGTACTCAGCAAATAAAGGTGCCTTCCAGGTCGCAGGCGATCCCACAATAATGTCCCCGTGGGTTTTTTGCTGACCAGTATTTCATCGCCCGCAACGATATGCTGCAAGCGGGAGGTAAGGGCACCTTCCTGAACCTTGATGCTATAAAACTCAAGATGGTCTTCATAGTTTGCACTTGCCATGCTGTAGGCGCGCATCAGCGGCTTACCCTCGACTTCGATCCCCATCATCGCAAATTCACCGTTGCGAAAACGCAAAGAACGATCGCGCGTGGTCTTTATCGTAAACAGGGTATCCGACCAGTGGTGTACGTCGATTACCCTTTCTTTATGAATTTCGGCCATTGATTATTTCCTGTTGCAGTATGTTGTTCCGGGTTTCGGGTTAAAGAATCCTCGACACCAGGAAGGGCGAAAGCTTTATCAAGCGACACAACCCTGCTATTTGCGGAATTGTCGAGGATCAAGGCACCATCAAAACCACACAAACGCAGCGCAGTATATTGATCTGATAGAACATTTCCAACTACTCTTAACCGACATCTGCGCCCGTGCTAGCGAATTTGCCTGGCGGCACTGAAAAATCGACCATCGCTATGGGTAAAAGATGTGATTATTCTCGGCGCAAGTCAGTCGAGTGCTCTATCCACAAACCGCCTTACTGCAAAACACAATGCCAATGCGGTCAAGCGTGGTTAAATAGTCCTGTCTGCTTGGGTATAATCTTCCACTTCAAATAACAACGATACCTGGATTACTGCTATGTCTCAAAAACAATCAATTTACCAAGAGGCCAGGGCGTTAATCGATGCCGCTAACAGCGCCGACCCTAACCAGGTGACAGCTGATGGAAAAGAATGGCCCAAGGAACTGCTCTACTCCGAGCGCATGTCAGATATGCTGGAGCGTTACAAACCCGATGCCGATGATGCGATGAAACTCGCGATTAGGGCACAACATATCGAGCGCTGGAAATCCCCGCGCAATGCTTACCCGATGGATCGCATCGGCTATCTGAAATGGCGCAAGGACCTGTATAAGATTCAAGCCAACCGGGCGGCCGAGCTGATGCTCCAGGCGGGCTTTGGAGAAGCAGAGGTCGAGCGTGCCAGAAGCGCGGTGGCGAAGAAAAATATCAAGGGCAATCCAGATACTCAATTACTGGAAGACGTTACAGACCTGGTTTTCATGGAACACTACATGCTCGAGTTTGTCGGCAAGCATCCTGATTACAGCGAAGAAAAATGGATCGAAATCATTCAGAAAACCTGGAACAAAATGTCTAGTAATGCCCATGAATTCGCCTTGTCCGGAGCAATCCAGTTGCCTGAGCCTTTAGTGCCACTGGTTCAGAAAGCAGTATCAGGCGTTAGCGAGAAAACAGGATAAATCAGCCAATGAATACTAATGAGACACGACCCCCGGTCTGGGTCGGACACGTAGCCATGCACACCCCCCAAGTCACCGAATCCAGCCAGTTCATGCAGTTGTTGGGAATGCGCCTGGTCGCTGGCGGTGACAACTTTGCGGTGCTGGAGATGAGGGGCGGTACCCACCTGGTACTGACTAGCGACCCTGAATCGACTCTTATAAAGGGGAGCTTTGATTTGATGGTTGAGGATCTTGATGCTACCCACGCGTATTACACCGAGCTAGGTTTAGATCCCGGTGATATTGAACGAGGCGAGATTCACGACAGCTTCGAAATGCGCGAACCCGGTGGGACTGTAATTACTTTTAATTCAAGTCACGTCGGCAATTTACCGGTCTGACACAAATTACGATGGCCCAGGTGGGAGATATTTCTAGAAAAATCCTCTAAAAACAATTGAGTGGAATAGGTTTCACTCCAATGCCATTGATAATTCTGGAGTATTTCGTCTATAGTTAATTTAATGGTATGGAGTTCGGAGGTATCCATGCGTTTAGATCCACAGCAACAACCCATCACGGAAACCTCGCTTTCGAGTTATTTCAACAAGCGGCTGAACCGCTACGCTAAACGCTTTCGTCCGCCTCCCCACGAGGACACCTGTTGGTACCTGGGCAGCTTGCTGGAACGCTTCGGTCGCAGTGAACAACTGTTTGCCTACCAGGATGGACAAATGATGCTGCGCCCCCTGGCACTGCTCTACAGCGATGCCATCGAGGCCGACAACACCCGCGAGCGCTGCCTGATGCTGCAGCAACTGGGAGACATGGCACTATTTCTCGGCGCGTTGTTTCCCGAACGCTTTACCCGCCACGGCATTCTACAGGACTACTTCATCGGCATGGGCGGCAGCGCCTACGATTACCTGGCCGACAACGCCAGGGCGAACCGGCATATCTTCGCCGAGTTGGCCAACACATTCACCCGCATGCTGGAGATGGTGGCCAACGCCTGTTCCAACACCCAGCGCCTGACCACTGAAGAGGTGCTGGCCCTTTACCAGCGCTGGCTCAGTACCCGCGATCCGGTAATCGAGAGCCAGTTGCGCGCATTGGGGATCGAGCTCACGGGGAGTGAGCAGCTGCAGTAGGAGCCAGTAGATCGCGATTGATTCTTGCGCACAAAAAAAAGCCCCGCAGCAACGCTACGGGGCTTTCTAATTTAATGCCTGGCAATGACCTACTTTCACATGGGGAGACCCCACACTATCATCGGCGCTGTTCCGTTTCACTTCTGAGTTCGGGATGGGATCAGGTGGGTCCAGAACGCTATTGTTGCCAAGCAATTCGGTTATGAGTTTCAGATCACTCTGAAACCCTCAATTTGAATACTGTAATAAAGCTAATGTTGCATCGGTATGACGCGACATAACACACAACATAAAGTTGTTTGGGTGTTATATGGTCAAGCCGCACGGTCAATTAGTACCAGTTAGCTACACACATTACTGTGCTTCCACACCTGGCCTATCAACGTCGTAGTCT
>CALJYH010000134.1 GCA_937984095.1 uncultured Gammaproteobacteria bacterium
GTGATATCGGCATCTTCGGCGGCATAATCGCTAGCCTGCTCAAGATCAATCAGGTCGAAGGTTTTTTGTTTGGCTCCCTTGCCGGCTATATCTTCATAATGAATGGTGTCGTGGTCCAGATAAAACTTTGCCAGGGCATCCATGTTGTGACGACTGGCGGTTGAGTTGAGCACATAGGATTCGAGCATGGTGTCATGCGCGATACCTCGTATCCGAATTCCCTCAGCAATGAAAATATGCGCATCATACTTGATGTTCTGGCCGATTTTCCCAATTGCCGGATCCTCGAGAATCGGCTTTAGTGCGGCAAGCGTTTTCGCCTTGTCGAGTTGCGGCGGAGCGCTCTCATAGCGGTGCATTAGCGGTATGTAACAGGCCTCGCCCGCTGTCACGCACAGCGAGATACCTACCAACTCGGCCTGCATATAATAGATGCTGGTAGTTTCTGTATCAATCGCAAACTCATCTGCCAAGCGCAATCGCTGTAGCCATTGCTCGAAGTGATCTTGATCGAGTACCGTTTCATAAGCGGCAGAAACTTTTGCGAAAGCCGGTTTTACTAGTGCGTTGCCACTATCCCCTACTTCATCATACCAGCGAGTAAACCCATATTCGCGATAATAGGCCGCAAGTGCTGTCTGGTCGGATTCCCCTTGCTCCAGGTCATCGATGCTGATGCCGGTATCACAATCAAGCCTGATTGTCGCAAGCTCATAAGACATGGGCAGGAAACTGAGTGATTCGCGCAGGTATTCTCCAACCTTTCCCTTTATTTCATCGGCGTTATCCATTACGCCCTTCAAATCACCATATTCGTCAATCCATTTGGCCGCTGTCTTTGGCCCCACTTTGGGAACGCCTGGAATATTATCTGAGCTGTCTCCCATCAGGGCCAGGTAATCTATAATCTGGTCGGCTCGTACCTGGAACTTTTCCACTACCGCCGCTTCATCCATGAAATGGTTATTCATGGTATTTATCAGGTGCACGCTTTTATTCACCAGTTGTGCCATATCCTTATCACCAGTCGAAATCAGCACTTCATATCCCTGTTCAGTGGCCTGACGACTCATGGTTCCGATCACATCATCCGCCTCGACACCTTCGATACTGATCAAGGGAAGCCCCTGTGCTTTTATAATCTCATGTAACGGCTCGATTTGTACGCGCAGTTCATCCGGCATTGGCGGCCGATTAGCCTTGTAATCCGGGTAGATATCGTTGCGAAAAGTTTTCCCCTTGGCATCGAAAACAACCGCAACCTTGTCGGGCTGCTCATCCCTGACCAGCTTGCGCAGCATATTGAGTACACCGTAGATCGCGCCGGTGGGATGTCTTGTGGGGCTCTCCAGTTTCGGCAGACCATGGTAAGCACGAAAAAGATAGGAACTGCCGTCAACCAGCACCAGTTTTTTTTGTTTCTCTTGGTTCATATAGATGCGCTAAAATGCCCGATCCCGAATCGGGATCATATCACAGCCGCAGTGGCGGCTTTGCTCGTTTGCGTCTTTAACTGGCAGGATTCATGTCCGTCTATACCTCTGTTGAACCAGCACAGCTTGAACAGTTTCTGGCACGTTACCGGCTCGGAAAACTGCAGGAATTTACGGCCATCGCCAACGGTATTACCAACACCAACTACTATCTCGACACCGAGACCGGCCGTTTCGTGCTAACCCTCTACGAACACCATAGCGACGATGAACTCCTGTATATGCTGGGATTGCAACAGCATCTGGTAAACCGATCAGTGCGCTGCTCTGAACCAGTAACGGACCGGCGCGGTGATCTTTTCTCGAGCCTGAACCAGCGTCCCGCGGCAATCATTCATCGTCTGCAGGGACAGGTACAGCCAAAACCAGGATCTTTTCACTGTGCCGAGGTTGGCGCCGAACTGGCCAGGTTCCACCTGGCGGGCCAGGATTATACTGGCATCCGTACCAATCCCCGTGATATCGACTGGATAATTGCAGTAACCGACATGCTCGACGCAAATCTGAGTAGCTGCGATCGGCAATTGATCAATACAAGCTTGCAAGCAGCCAACCAGTTTGATCTTGACAGCCTGCCACAGGGTGCAATTCACGCTGACCTGTTCCACGACAATGTATTGTTTATCGACAATGAGCTTGGCGGTATTCTTGATTTTGACTATGCCTGCAGTGGCAGCTTCGTATTTGACTTGGCAGTGCTTTTGAATGACTGGTGTATCGACAGCCGTGGCGACCTGGTCGAGAGTCGGTTTAATGCAACACTCGAAGCTTACCAGCAGCAGCGCCGCCTGGAGGCTGTTGAAATCGACGCCCTGCCGTTAATGTTGTGCATCGCTGCACTTCGTTTCTGGTTATCCCGGCTATACGACAAGGCTTTTCCGCTCAGCGGAGAGCTGACCTTCATCAAAAGTCCCGATAGTTTCCGCGACATGCTTGTTCTGCGCTGTTCACAGCAAGATAAGATTACAACACTATTAGGCCCACACCAGCAGCGGTGAAAAGCCCTAAAGCCGGTTTTTATTTTCCGATACAGAAGGTCGAGAAAATCTTCCCCAGCAAATCTTCGCTGGTAAATTCGCCGGTGATCTCATTTAAAAACCTTTGCGCTTCGCGTAAATCCTCGGCCATAAGCTCTCCCGATCGGGTGCCTTCAAATGTGTGCATGGCCCGCAGAACAGATTTTTGCGCCCGCAACAGCGCATCAACGTGGCGTCGCCTGGCCATAAATGCCTGACTATCCTGGTTATAGTCGGACACATTTCCAGTGATACGCTCTATCAGAGGTTCCATACCCGTGCCATCCAGGGTAGAAATATAGAGCGCTTCCGGATCACGTTGCTGATCTGCCGAGGACAAATCACATTTGCTGAATACCAGCTGCAGGTTGTCGCTTTCGAGTTTATCGATAATTTTCTGATCCGCGGAGCTTAATCCCTTGCCTGAGTCGACCAGATAGATTATTACGTCTGCCTGGCTGATGGTTTCCCAGGCGCGTCGAACGCCTTCCCGCTCTACCGGATTCTCGGATTCACGTAGGCCCGCAGTGTCTGTAATCTTGATCGGGATGCCCTTAAGCGATATATGTTCGCGTAACACGTCGCGCGTGGTGCCTTCGATCTCGGTAACAATCGCGGCCTCGTAACCGGCGAGATAATTTAGCAGGCTCGATTTACCGGCATTGGGGAGTCCCGCTATCGTTACACTTAATCCTTCCTGCAGCGTTCTACCCTGCTCGGCCTGCTCAAGCAGACTTTGCAAATGCTGACTGCAATCTTTGAGTCGCTGGCTAATATCGCCGCTGTCCAGAAAATCAATCTCTTCTTCGGCGAAATCGAGCGCCGCTTCAATATAGGCACGCAGATTGATGATTTCATCGATGAGACTGTGAACCTGTTGCGAAAACCGGCCTTCCAGCGAGCGCATCGCGGCCCGGGTTGCCGCCCGACTGCCCGATTCGATCAAGTCAGCGATTGCCTCGGCCTGGGTTAAATCAAGCTTGCCGTTAAGAAACGCGCGTTCTGAAAACTCCCCGGCCCGCGCCAGTCGCGCACCGAGCTCACAGAGCCTTTCCAGCAGCATATCGAGTACGATCAGCCCGCCATGTGCCTGGATTTCTACACAATCTTCACCACTGAAGCTATGCGGAGCCTTGAAATACAGGCACAGGCCATGGTCAAGCACCGTGCCGTCGGCATCGAAAAACTGACGAAATTGAACCAGGCCGGGTTTTATTTTGCTTTCGCTGATGGCCTCGCCGATCGCGAGCGCCCTGGCTCCGGATAAGCGCAAGATACCAATACCGCCAGTTCCAGGAGGCGTTGCAATTGCGGCAATGGTTTCATGCGACGGCATGGCATTAATGGTGCGCTGGCTGGGCTGGGAACCAGTTTACTTGGTGGCCCCTGCTTCGATACGTTTGGTAATAACCCACTGTTGCGCGATCGACAGTACGTTATTGATAACCCAGTACAA
>CALJYH010000135.1 GCA_937984095.1 uncultured Gammaproteobacteria bacterium
TTGGCGATGCTTATTCCCTGGCTATTGTTTGGGATCAACGTGCAATTAGATTACGAAACTGCAATCAAGTACCGGTCGGTAAACGATCTGCTCAAGCTATTCCTGTTCCTGCCGCTGGCCTGGTGGATCGGTGGTTCCCGGGCGGGGGCAGTGAGAATGCTGACAATCGCATTCCTGGGTTTGATAACGGCTGTCGTGCTCGACCCGAACCTGATGCTTAATCTCGATCGGCTTTGGTCAGGGAAGCGAGTTGATTTTGATATACATAATGCGCAACACGGGGCGTTATTCTTCGGTTTGGTGATTCTTTTTTGTATCTGCAGTCTCAGTCAGCGAGTCCAAAAAGAGCCCGTAGTAAACTGGGGCAATGCCCTGTTATTTTTCGCCGGCCTGGTTGGCCTGATAGGGGTGGTGGGAATGCAGACGCGGGCAGCCTTCCTAGGCCTGATCGTGTGCGGCTTCATCGCCCTGGTACAGGGAGTTCGACAAGGAAACCTCTTCGGCCAAAAACATAGGTTTACGACGAAGAGCATTCTCGTTCTGATCCTTGTCACGGGATTACTGGCCTGGTCCGCAAATGAATTACTGCCTAAGCGGATAACCGCTGGTAAAACATCAATCCAAGTACTGCTTACCGGGAATCTGGGAGAGCTACCTTTTGACGGTATCGGAGTTCGAGTTCATTCCTGGGCCGAGTCCCTGAAATGGATAGCCGAGAGACCGGTCACGGGCTGGGGACTGAAAGCCCGCACGGATGTTATTCGATTGGCGGAGCGTTTCCCAGATAGTATTCAAGCAGTCGGATATGGGCATCTCCATAACGGTTATTTGGAAATATTGCTCGGATTTGGTGCCGTGGGCTTTGTTTTTGTTTGTGTCCTTTGGGTCGTTCTATTGAAGCGAATCAAGCTCGCTGCCAGTAAAGACTTATACGCTTTTGCCCTTTACGGCAGTATCTTTTTTCTGGTTTTAAATCTGTTTGAATCCTTTTTTATCTATTGGTCCGGCGAATTTGCAATGGCGCTATTTATGGCTGGTGGATATTGCCAGTATTTGGCAAGCAGCCTGGGTAGTGAACCCTCGTGCAAAGCACCATCTGGATCACAGTCGAAAAATACAAGTACATAAAGGACTTAATTCGAGTCGCTGAAACATGGTTAAAAATAGTGGCGACTGACTAAAGTCGCAAGCTCGCGAAATACTGAAGGTTTTTGGGTGTCGTGAGTGCGTAGAGCGCAAGGCGGAATTTTCTGCGATACCGCGAGCAGTACCCAGACGTACGAGAGCGGTTCGCAACAGCCCGAAGCCATCAATTCCGCGTAAGTTTTTCGCCGTCGCGAGCACGCCGAGAGCAAGAGAATTAGATGTGTTAGGATATTGGAAATACTAAAAACTAAGGGCAGCCGAATGTCACAAGATTTTCCCCCTCGTATCGATAACCTGTACTACCTGACCGAAGGCGGAGTCGAAACAGAGGTAATGTACAAGTGGGGTTACGAGTTACCTGAGTTCGCGATGTTTCCGCTGCTCGATAATCCCGAGGCGAATGCGATCATTCGAGATATGTACTGCCGCTTTTTCGATGCGGCAGCCGAATCCGGGTGCGGTATCCTCGTTTGCGGCCATGATTACCGGGCGAGTCCCGACTGGTCGTCGAAACTCGGCTACAGTGCCGATCAGCTGGCCGATTTCCAGCGACGTGGTATTCAATTCCTTGAAGATATTCGAACCGAGTATGCCGATCGGGTCCCGCATGCTTATATTGCCGGAGGGATTGGCCCTCGCGGTGACGCTTACGGGACTGGCGATGAAATTACCGAGGCCGAGGCCGAAGACTATCACTCAGTTCAACTATCCACGCTTGCCGAAACCAGTGCGGATATGGCAATTGCAGCCACCTTCACAAATATTGCCGAGGCTATCGGCATCATACGCGCGGCCAGGCACATCGGAATCCCGATCGGGATGAGTTTCAATCTTGGTCCAAACGGCCGCTTGCGCTCGGGCCCCAGTCTCGGCGAGGCAATTGAAACCGTCGACAGCGAAACCGGCGGGGCGGCCGCCTGGTTCGGCACCAATTGTGCACACCCATTGGAGTTCGAACCGGCCCTGGCCGAACCTGGGCCCTGGCGGGAGAAGCTACGTTATATCCGCCCGAACGCCGCCAAAATGGACAAGATCGCGTTGTGCAGCCTTGGGCACCTCGAAGACGGTGATCCGGTCGAACTCGGCCAGCAAATGGGAGAAGTGGCAAAACGCTTCCCGCGAGCCGATATTCTCGGTGGTTGCTGCGGAACCGACGAGCGTCACCTGCGAGAAGTCGCCAAAAACGTCGGCAACCGCTAACCAGTTGCTCAGCAGTCCAATGAGCTCGGCTAATCGAAGCTTTCCGCCGTCTCGGGCGCGCCGTGGAATCCCGCGCTAAAATCGCGCGGCGCAGCAGGCGAAAAATGGTGGCTACGCCCTGATTTGAACAGGGGACCCCATCATTATGAGTGATGTGCTCTAACCAACTGAGCTACGTAGCCAATATCATTCACTTATTTCGAGGACAGTTTACCAAATTTATAGCGAGTAAACTGTCCTTGAAACAAGGTGACCGGCTTGCCCGGTCGTTGCGAGCGCGCGATTTTCGCTTGTACACCGGGCGCTGTCAAGCCTGGAGCAGTGGGCTAGACGTTAAAGCGGAAATGCACGACGTCGGCCTCACGCATGACGTAGTCCTTGCCTTCGAGGCGCCATTTACCCGCATCCTTGGCACCCTGCTCACCTTTCCCGGCGATAAAGTCATCAAACCCGACCACTTCGGCGCGGATAAAACCCTTTTCAAAATCGGTATGGATTTTTCCAGCCGCTCGCGGTGCGGTATCGCCGACCCGTATGGTCCAGGCGCGAACTTCCTGGGGACCCGCGGTGAAGTAAGTCTGCAGGTTTAGCAGCCGGTAGCCGGCATGGATCACGCGATCAAGACCCGGCTCTTCGAGTCCCATTTCCTGCAAAAACTCGGCTGCTTCGGCGGCGTCGAGTTCAGCTATCTCGGCTTCGATCGAGGCACAGATTGCGACCACTTCGGAACCCTCATTGGCCGCATGAGCCGTTACCGCATCGAGATAGGGATTATTATCGAATCCATCCTCGGAAACATTGGCAATGTAAAGTACCGGCTTTGCGGTAATCAGATGTAAATCTTTCATCCAGCCGCGCTGATGATCCTGCAGCTCGAAGCTGCGCGCGTGCCTGCCATCCTCGACATGCGCCTGAACTGCAAGCATGAACTCGTATTTCGCTTTTGCCTCCTTGTCATTCGACTTGGCCAGTTTCGCGGCACGCTCGGT
>CALJYH010000136.1 GCA_937984095.1 uncultured Gammaproteobacteria bacterium
CGTTAAATCAAGAAACAGGCTATTCCGACTGGAAAAACCCATGTTAACCGCTCATCTAACCGAGGTATTTCGCCGTATTTCTCGCCTTCTGGCTCGAAATAATAATAGCCAAGCCTTGAATTTTTTCAAGCCCGACATTACTTTATAGTTTTTGCTAATGGAATAGAACTTAATCATGTCTAATCAACAATCAGATCATGATGATGACGACACACTGCTGCTTGAGCGGACTCGCCCCAAGCTTAAAAAGCCGCCACTTTACAAGGTCGTTTTGCTCAACGACGACTACACGCCGATGGAGTTTGTGGTACATGTGCTGGAGGCGATATTTGGACATAATCGCGAAAACGCCACCCGTATCATGCTCAACGTGCACAAAACCGGTAAAGGAGTTTGTGGTATTTATACCCGGGATATAGCAGAAACCAAGGTCACCGCGGTGAATAGTTACGCCCGCGAAAACAAACATCCGCTGCTATGCGATATGGAAGAAAGTTAGTCAGACGGATTTAATGTATAAACAAATTAACTGTTTGAACATTTCGTGCACATTAAGGGTCAAATCGACTATATTACAATTTACAGGCAGCAATAACCCAAGCCGGAACAATGCTAAATAAAGAACTGGAACAATCACTGAACAAGGCATTTCATGACGCCAACGAAAAGCGCCATGAGTTCATTACCGTCGAGCATTTGCTATTGATGCTCACCGAGAATGATGCGGCCACTGCCGTAATCGAAGCCTGCGGTGGAGATGTCCAGTTGCTCAGAACCGAACTCGAAATATTTGTCGATCAAAATACACCCCTGTTAATGGCCGATGAAGACCGCGATACACAACCGACACTTGGATTCCAGCGAGTACTGCAGCGCGCACTATTTCACGTGCAATCCTCAGGTAATGGAGAAGTTTCGGGAGCGAATGTGCTGGTTGCAATCTTTTCGGAACAGGATTCGCATGCGGTTTACCTATTAAACAAGCACAATATCGAACGCCTCGATATTACCAACTACCTGTCGCATGGCATAACCAGGTTAAGTGAGGATTCTGAAGAAGAATCTTTCACCCATGACGCTGAAGCTTTGCCAGGCGATCAGGAAAGCGAAAATCCATTAGAAAAGTTTGCGACTAACCTCAATGAACTTGCCTACTCGGGAAAGATCGACCCACTGATCGGCCGCGAACTTGAGGTTGAACGCATCATTCAAACGCTTTGCAGGCGACGCAAAAACAACCCGCTACTGGTTGGCGAGGCCGGCGTGGGTAAAACCGCGATCGCAGAAGGCCTGGCACGTAAGATCGTCGAAGAAGATGTACCGGAGATATTACTGGAAAGTACGGTATATTCACTTGACCTCGGGGCCCTGGTCGCCGGAACCAAGTATCGCGGTGATTTCGAGAAACGTCTAAAGGCTGTCATCGGACAGCTTACCCACGAACCAGGTTCGATCCTGTTCATCGATGAAATACATACCATTATTGGTGCCGGTTCGGCCTCGGGCGGTGTTATGGATGCATCCAACCTGATCAAGCCGGTATTGGCAAACGGCGATATCAAGTGTATCGGATCGACAACCTATACTGAATTCCGCGGTATCTTTGAAAAAGATCGAGCGCTGGCGCGGCGTTTTCAGAAAATCGATGTGCCCGAACCAACCAACGAAGAAACCTATCTCATTCTCAAGGGTTTGAAATCACGTTTCGAAGAGCACCACAACGTCAAGTACACCTTGCAAGCCCTGCGCAAGGCAACCGAACTTGCGTCACGCTACATCAATGATCGTCACTTGCCTGACAAGGCCATCGACGTCATCGACGAGGCAGGGGCCCAGCGGCGTTTGCTGCCGACCAAGCAACGCAAGAAAACGATCGGCATTCACGATATTGAAAATATTGTTGCCAAAATTGCGCGTATACCGGCCAATACGGTCAGCACCACCGACCTCGATATGCTAAAAAATCTCGGCAAGAACCTGGGACGGGTCGTATTTGGACAGGATGAAGCAATCAATGCTCTGGATGCTGCGATCAAAATGTCACGCTCCGGACTTGGGCGCGAGGCTAAACCCGTAGGATCATTCCTGTTTTCAGGCCCGACCGGCGTTGGCAAGACCGAGGTCTGCCGTCAGATTGCCAATATTATGGGAATTGAATTGATTCGATTCGATATGTCGGAATACATGGAGCGTCACACTGTATCACGCCTGATCGGCGCCCCCCCGGGCTATGTCGGTTATGACCAGGGCGGCCTGCTCACCGAAGAACTCAACAAGCATCCGTATTCGGTCGTATTGCTGGATGAAATTGAAAAAGCTCATCCCGATGTTTTCAACCTGCTGCTGCAGGTCATGGACAGCGGCACGCTAACCGATAGCAACGGCCGTAAAGCAGATTTTCGCAATACGATTCTGATCATGACCACGAATGCCGGTGCCGAGCAGATGAGTCGTGCCTCAATGGGCTTCACCCTGCAAGACCACACGCTTGATGCGGGCGAGGCGATCAAGAAAGTGTTTACCCCTGAATTTAGAAATCGCCTGGATGCGACCATTCAGTTCAAGGCGTTGGATACAAACGTAATCCTGAACGTGGTCGACAAGTTCCTGATCGAGCTTGAATCGCAACTAGAAGCGAAGAAAGTCAGCATGACGGTCAGTGACCCCGCGCGTCGTTGGTTAGCCGACAAAGGCTATGACCCTAAAATGGGCGCTCGGCCGATGGCGCGTGTTATCCAGGATGAAATCAAACAGGTACTCGCAGACGAACTCTTGTTCGGCGAATTGACCAGTGGCGGCAGGGTTAAGATCGATATTAAGAATGGCAGCTTGCACTGCCAGGTGATAAAGACGCAGAAGCCGAAACAAAAGGCCTCGGTCAGCTAGAACCGCTACCTGTCGCGAAAGGTAATCCGACCCTTGGTAAGATCGTAAGGCGTTAACTCAACCGTTACCGTATCACCCGTCAAAATCCGAATATAATGCTTGCGCATTTTGCCGGAGATATGGGCTGTTACCACATGCCCGTTTTCCAATTCGACACGAAACATGGTATTTGGCAAAGTATCCTTCACCACGCCTCGCATTTCGATATGATCGCCTTTTGGCATATTCTCACTCAGTGTGTAAAGCGCGCCATTATCC
>CALJYH010000137.1 GCA_937984095.1 uncultured Gammaproteobacteria bacterium
TCGGTGTTGATGTTTCTAGCAGGTGTAGGGCTCAAAAATTTGGTTTGTTCAAAAAATAAGTAATAAATTAATAAAGTACAAGCCGCATTTAAATAAGCATCTGATTTCTCCATAGGAGACGCTCGTAACATCCTAGTGGGAGGCAATCTCCGGTCAGAAGCGAACACTGGATATCGCACTTGAAACTGGCTGTTCTATACTTCCCACTAATAATTATTAAGAGGCCAACGGATTCTTGAAAATACTGTTAGGCAACCGTATTTTTCAATGCACATAGAGCCGAATAAAGACAACTTAGGTAAACACCACAATGACTATCAGTGAGGACATGGAGGTCGACCCGGTGCCGGCAGCAAGCATCGTCAATCATCGCTCAACGCGCTTCTCAGGCGAGATTCAGACCTGCGACCTCAGCGAACTGTCGGCTCAGTCATTGGACGAGCTTCGATGGTTGTACCAATGGCTCGAAGCATTAGGCAAGTACAGTTCACGAGACCTAAGCCAACCCACCGTTCTGAACGAATTCGAGGCGCTTGTAACACGTGATAGCGTAGCTCGGGTTATCGATAGTACCCGTAATATCAGGGCCGCCCAGCAGGGGTCAATCGAGGTTACTCGTATCCTGCACGACTTGCGAGGCACTGCCCTGCACCAACTCGTAGGGATCGTTGATCTCTGGCTCTCAGGTAGAGTCTTTGGGGGTGGCCTCCCGGCGGCGGCAATTCTTGCCAGAGATCACGCCAAGTTCATGAGGCATTCACTCATTGGTTTGGACGAGCAGAGCCGCCTGCTTGACGCAGGCCGATGCCTCCATGGCGTTGAAAATCTCCGCAACCGTCTTCTGCAACTTGTATTTGTGAATGCGGATGGGGCCGTGCGGATCGACTTCGCCGCAAATTGGAACGGCGAGTTTGCCATCACATGTCCGGAATTCAGCACCGTCCTCAGGCAGCTGTATAACCTCATGGGTAATGCTGTGCGCCACACTGCAGATCACACAATTTTAGTTCGTGTCTTCCCAATGGGGCCAGTCAAACCGAAGAGCTTACGCCTGGTGATCGCAAATGCTCTCACTCAGGCCGATCGCGCAACATTGTCGCCGAGCGTGCTCGCCAAGCTATGGCACGGGTATACGACTACCGGAAGTGGTCTAGGTCTCAACGCAAGTGCTGCTCTTGTGGCTGAGGCGTTCGGTCTTGAGTGCCCAGACCGGGCGATTGACTTGGGCTACGTCGGGAGCCGAGTCACGGAGAACGGATACATTTGCTGGATCCACTGGCCCATAGTTATTCAAGATGCCGACTAACTACCAGTGTCTTCCACATCGAGCGCAATTGTTACTATCGCTACCATTTGCGTTGCAGTGACGGTAGTGCCATGTTGCATAACAAGCGCTTGCAGTCGGACCCAGAAGCTGAAACGCTGAGGGTCCGATGTGGGTCGCCAATAGCCGCTGATTTATCAATTCTGGGGGGTCTGTTTTCTCGAAAGGAGACCCTCAATTGACTAGGCCGGGAGGCAATCTTCGGCCAGGAAGAGACACTCAGTTAAAAGCGGATCTCAATCGACACTGATCCCTTCGATTTTTGTAAGGCCTGACCCCGAGATCTCCGAACAGCTCGCTGCACCGCAATCACGGCATCACTGCGTGCAAATCCTCGTTGCTCACAATGGTCGCGCACACCCTGTCACGACCGGATTCCTTCGCCTGATACAATGACCTGTCGGCGGCATTGACCAACTCGTTTGCCGAGAATACGTTGTTTGAAACTGTCAGCAGCGTCACTATGCCGACACTTATGGTTATGCTGTCGCTTACCAGGGATTTTTCATGGGACATATCGAGTTGCCGAATCGATTCGCACAATCCGTTTGCCAGCTCCAGGGCTCTTTGTGCATCCACCCCTGGCAGAATAACGCCAAATTCCTCGCCACCGTAACGGGCCGGCAATTCGCCCGCGCGCTGAAAGTTCTCGTTGATCGTCTCAGCTATGCGTTGCAGGCATTTGTCGCCCATGGTATGCCCGTAAAAATCATTGTAAGGCTTGAAGTAATCCACATCGATCAATAGCAACGACAGAGATTCTCCCTTGCGGATACCTCGCCTGATTTCGATTTCCAGGGTTTCGTCGAAGCTTCCCCTGTTGGCGATACCGGTAAGCGGATCGGTTCTTGATTTTTGTTTCAACAACTGGTTGGAGCTGCGCAGCTCGTTATTGGCTTTCGACATGGCTTCGCGAAGTTTTAGCTGCTCGGATATATCGCGAATAATACCGGTGAAACATCGCTCGCCATTTATAAGCATTTCCGAAACGGCCAGGGCAATCGGCAGCAGATCGCCATTTTTGGTTTGTGCTTTCAGTTCGCGGGTTTCGCCAATAATGCTGTACTCACCGGAATCCAGATATTTTTCGAGGTATTCATCGTGCTTGCTGCGATGAGGTTCAGGCGTGATGATACTGATATTTTTGCCCAGCAACTCAGAATCAGAGTATCCCAGTAACGACTGCGTGGCAGGATTCACCGTCTGAATGATCCCCCTGCTATCGATCGTAATGACCGAATCGATAGTGTTATCAAATATGGCTCGCAGCCGTTGTTCCCTGTCTTGCAGGGCATTTTCATCTTCGACCACGGTATCCAGAACCTTGTTGATCGCCCGCGAAATGTAACTGATCTCGTTATTGTTTTGCAGCTCGATTCTTTGTTCCCGATCGCCCCGGTTGAAACGGCTGAGGGCAAATATGATCCGGCGCGTCGGCTGGTTTAACCAGATGTGCAACAAGGTGAGCATTGCGACAATGGTGATACTGATACCGAGGGTAAAAAACAGGGTCTGCAGGTTCAGTGCCTGTTCGGAGACCGCATAATGATAAGTCAGGTCAACCCGGTAAAATGAAAAGCCACATTTGCCCGTGCGCAACGAGCGAGATTCATTTTCGATACATACGCTGACATATCCTTCCATCTGGTTTTTATCGTGATCGTGTCGCAGCAGGGTTTTCTTGCTTCGTTTAACCTGTTCGATTAATTTTTCATCGAGTGTCATCGAAAGTCTGCGCCAATTACTGCCCGCTTCGGAAAAATTGTTGGAGGCAAGAACCCTGTCGTCCTGATCCACTACCAGGACACTGATCAGGTCGGGCTCGGAAGCCATGCTCGAAATTATCTGGTACAGAATATCGCTCATGCCTGCCCCGATCAGTTGTTCAGCGCTACCCTGCAGATAATTGAGCTTGTTCCTGATGCTGGTATGCGTGTCTTCGTCGACATGCTGATAACTGAGACTGCGACTGGCCGTATAGGCGATACCGATCGCCACCACCAGTATCACGATGGTTATAAAAGGAATCAGGAACCTGATGCTGCTAAATCCAGAACGCATTATTTGAGTTTGTTAGTTTTGAATGAAGTCGGCGCGCAAGATGTCTGGAATCGGAGTGTCGTTGCTGATTAGCCCGTTTTCCTTCAATACTTTTTCGAGCCGCGCAATGGTCAATTCAAGAGATGGTTTTTCTCCACCCAGCATTGTGCTGTTTTGCTGCTCATCCGGCAGCTCCAGTCCGTCGAAACCGGCAATGACCTCGTCCGGACTGACATTGAGACGCTTTGCCATAATGGAGGCTGCCTTATTTTGGTTACTATTGAAATAAGCCAGCGCACTAAACCAGCTCTTAACGATGCTGCCAATCGCATCCTTTCGATTCTCGTAAATATCTTCGTGTACAACCATCACATCGACGATTTCACCGTAGATTTCCCTGCTGGTGAAAATCTCGTGGGCGCCCTGGTTGAGCAAACGGGTACGAACCGGCTCGAAATTGACGACCACGTCGACCTCGTTGTTGAGATAAGCCTGCTCGTGCGCATTTACCTCCAGGTGCCTGATATCGATATCGGCTACCGATAGCGCATTTAACTCCAGGGCTCGTGAAATCATAAAAGCGCCGAGGGCGCTACTTTCGACGGCAACGCGTTTGTTGTGGATATCCTGCATCGATTCGATCCCGGGGCGGGCCAGTATGGTATCGGCGCCATTGGAAATATCGTGTACCAGGATAACCTTGACCGGGATATCGTCCTGCACCAGCATCAAAACCTCGTCCAGCGTTAACGAGGCAGCTTCCAGGGCGCGGTTTCGAAACGCCCGAATAACTTCGCTGGCAGACGGATACTCGACCAGCTTGATTTTTTCGCCAGGCAATTCCCCGATTTCCCTTGCCAGGTACAAGGGTTCGTATCCCGGCCAGACATTGGTACCCAGGCGCAGGGGTTGAATTTCCGATTCAGAACAGCCGGATATCGCAGTGGCAGCCAGAACCAGACAAAGCAGAGAGCGATATGCTGTTTTAAGCATGATTTGTCTCCTCGTTACAAAACACTTCTAATGGATGAGCTCGATACCAGAATATCGGCTTGGGGGCGGATTTCTGTAGGTTCTAAAGGCAACAGGAACCAGAAAGGACCGAAAAGCATCGGTGCAAATCCGGCATGCCCGAAACGGCCCACCTAATTTCACCTGATACCGACAGCTCTACTTCGGTCCGGGTCGCGAATCCCACTAAATTTATTGTTCCTGTTTGACCCAGGAAACCAAATGCATAATAGGCGCATGCAGTCGGAAAAAGTGCCCGCTATGAAGTGATGTTAAGCGTCTCGATTGGGTCGGATATCGCCGCTGATTCAGCGGTCTTGAGCGGCAGCTTTCTCGAAAGCAGACTCTCAGCGAGTCCAGGCAGGAGGCAATCTTCGGCCATAAACGGACATTAACTGTCTATTCGGTTGAGGAGATGCGCCACCACATATTTGGCATCTTCTCCCACGCCATAAAAGAGACCAGATCCCTGGGTATGCATCCAGTGCAGGCCGCAGTAATACAGACCCGGAATTTCGGTCACGCCACGGGCATAACGTGGGTAGCCACGTTCGTCGAAGACCGGCAAGTCGATCCATGAGAAATCAAAGTGAAAGCCAGTCGCGTAAATCACAGTCAAGACGTCTGCATCAGATAGATCCAAGAGCGCTGGCTCAGGCTCAGGTAACCAGTCAACGAGCGATACTTCTTCCATCGGATCATCGAGTCCGTTTTCCTCGATGAACTTGTCAATTCCCGCCATCTCATCGCGACAGACTTCATCGATCCCAACCAGCGTTTCGGCCAGATCGCTAGAAAGCCGAAAGCAGCCCTCTTCGATTCCGAGAACCTTACCGTGCAACTGAATACCGTCAAGTGCCATCCGCCGTAGATCGATGGTGCGTCCGCCGTCTCGACCAGACAAGTGTGGATGTGCCTTGAAACGAATAGCCGTGCCTATCGGATGCTGTTCTACCGGCATCGTCATGTATCCCGTCGCAAGGTCCCAGTCAAAAATATCGCGCCCGCGATAGCGGCGTGGAATGCGTCCGGCATTTCCCACAGCGAGATGCACCTTGCGACCCGAAAGGTGAAGGTCCTCGGCAACCTGACAGCCCGATTGGCCGCTACCGACGATGAACACCGCTCCGTCCGCCAATCCCTCCGCGTTGCGATAATCCCGGGTGTGCATACCTGTCACGCCGTCCGGCAGATCTTCATCCCACTCCGGAAAGTTCGGATGCTGATGCGTCCCAACGGTGATTACGATGTTTCGGGCTGTTAGCACCCCGTCGGATGTCGTTAGAGTGAATTGGTTTGTATCTTCGGCAGCTGTGATCCGCTGTACCTCAACTCCAGCACGGTAGGGTGGATTGAAACTGGCAGCATATCGCTTGATGTAGTCAACAATTTCATCGCGAAGCATGAAACCATCGGGATCATTGCCATCGTACGGGAAACCTGGAAGGCGACAGAGACGATTAGGTGAAACCAGACAAAAGCTATCCCATCGATTCCGCCAGGTATCACCAATCTCGCCTCGGTCGAGAACAAGGTGTTCCTTTCCCGCTTGGGTAAGATGCCAACTGACCGAGAGGCCCGCTTGCCCTCCACCAACGACAATCGTATCCAGGAAAGAATCCATGGCCAATGCACCTCCGCGCGAAAAGTATAATGTTAGGTGCCCAACATATCTACCTGTCTAATAGCCGCTATAGGTCGTTAGTCGTAGGCTAGAATCCCATCTCGAGGGTCTGTTGTCTCGTAAGCAGACACTCGTAATCGCTACTTGGGCTTCTGAGAACGGCCACAAGCGGACTCTCAGTTAGAGGATCAATTACAAACGACATTACTATCCAAACTGCGTTTCTAATGGAAATAAAATGCCGGTCCTTGCGCTAAAAGTCGATACGCCCGCTGAAAAAGTCAGCGCAGAAGGAATTATCGACGCTGACTCTGATGGAGAGATTGGAAGGGCAAAAAACCACCTTTATTTGTAAAGATCTACCCTCTCGTTACCGGATTCCAAGTTAGCCACGACCTTAATTTGCGGTTCCTGCACCGCGATCCTGTCGTCCTGGTCTGGCGTGGCGGCATAGGTAAATGCGCCGGCCATTGCCAACAACGCCAGTGAAAAACCCAGATCAAAAAAACCTTTATGTTGCTTTGCTGTGTTGCGCTTTTTCATCGTCTTGTCCCCTCTCGGTTAATGGCAATCTTTAATTGCCGATTGGTAATTGATTGATGGCTCTGTAGTAAACCGGTAATTCCCGAGTACGGGTTACCAAATAACCCTCGGCCTCGGGGCTTCTACCGATCCGAGCTCCGACTCGCTACGCTTCCCAGAAAGGTTTATTACCCTCGATGAAGCGCTGTGCCTCACTGATTCCGACATCTCTCATGACGCTGGAATCGAGCCCATAGAACGACGCACGTGATATCTCGCGTTGTCGCCAGATACCGATGATCTTGATTACCCTGGTTACCCTGGTTAGCAACTTTAGAGAACAGATCGCAAGGTTCCGCCAGACTGCCTCGGATTGTGATTGTCTTAATGTCAATGTCATCGTTGTTTCCTGCTTCGTTGTTGGGCGTAATTATAGGCAAGGGGGCCAAATCCCCCTGTTGTCAATTACCCGGATCGGTGTGGACTATTTCCTACGAATTAGGTGAATTTTTCACAATCTTTTTGCGGCCATTACTGTGTGACTCAAATACAGTTGATGAGTACAACTCTTGAAAATATATGGATGTAGTTGGGCAATTTTTCTTTACTCGAGTGATTTGACATGTGCCGGAGGGTTTGCTTTGGGGGCAGCAGTTCCAAGTCACTGAAAATTCGCGCATCGAGCGCCGAAACTTGTTCAGCCTACGGCTGCTTTGCCGATACGGCATTACTTTCGGATTCCACGGCAAGCCTTCCCACTTACCAGTTGGCAGGCAGATTCTTATTGATCATGTAATGCTTATCGGTCATCGAAATATAACTACCCTTCTCGAGTTCCTTGAGAATTTTGCTGACCATTTCGCGGGACGATCCAATCATGCCTGCTATTTCCCGGTGGGTAAATTTGGGGACTAGTCGATGATCATCGACCTCGACGGCATATTTTTCGAGGATATGTATAACGCGGCCATACACGTCGGACAACGCAATGCTGCTGAGTTCCGCGGTGGTATCACGCACCATATTGGCCAGGGTCCTGGCGAGTGCCAGTAAAATCTCTGGATGCTGTTCCAGAAAAGACAGATACTTTTCCCGGGGGAACGCCGCTACGACACAATCGGTTATCGTCATGACACTGGCAGTTCTGGAGAAGTTTCCAATCAGTGCAACTTCGCCAAAGGAATCGCCGGACTTGAGGATTCGGAGCGTCAACTGCTTTCCCTGCTCGTCTTCGACATAAACCCGCATTTCCCCCTCGATCAAAATGAACATTGTATTGGTATCGTCACCCTCTCGGATGATCACGATATTCTTCCTGTAGGTCCGCCGAATGGCGATATTCGAAAGCGAGTGGAGGCCTCGTTCATCGAGGGTGTTATAAGGGATGACCTTTCCCAGGAAATTCAGCATAGCCCTGTTTGCTTTATTTTTACCCGGGCTAAATTACATCATTTCCTGCGAACAAACCAATTACGATTTGCCACCTCTGCAGAAAAAGAAATCCCATCCCCGGTGCTGCGGGTAATTCAGCGCATTGTGAATGGGCAGACCTAAAGACTAGTCGCAACCAAGGTTATGCAGTAATACTGGGGACTTTCAATCACAAATCTACACCTTCAGACCAGTTTTGAATGATTAATGCTATCCTGACTTCTGTCGATAGGCGAATGGAAAGGCTCGAGTTCCGGTTACCGACTTCATTAGCAAATGTTAATTCCA
>CALJYH010000138.1 GCA_937984095.1 uncultured Gammaproteobacteria bacterium
AACAAGGTGGTCGGTAAGCTTACCGGTGGCCTGTCGGGTCTCGCCAAGCAGCGCAAGGTAACGGTAGTACATGGGGTTGCGGAATTTATCGACCAAAACAATATCCAGGTCGACAAGGGTGGCGAAATAACCCGTGTCAAATTCGAGCAATGTATTATCGCCGCGGGGTCGCAACCGACCGAGATACCGTCGTTTCCTAATGATGATCCGCGCCTGGTGGACTCTACCGGTGCGCTCGAACTGGCCAATGTTCCCAAAAAACTGCTGATTGTTGGTGGTGGCATAATTGGCCTGGAAATGGCGACCGTCTACCATGCGCTTGGTTCCGAGATCACGGTAGTCGAATTCATGGATAGCCTGATCCCCGGTTGCGACAAGGACCTGTTACGAGGTTTGACGAAAATCATATCGAAGCGTTACAAGGCAATTCATCTCAAAACCAAGGTTTCCGCCATCAAGGCACAGAAGAACGGGTTGAAGGTTACCTTCGAAGGTGACAAGGCGCCTGCACCGGCACTATTCGACAAGGTGCTGGTCGCGGTTGGTCGTCGCCCCAATGGGCACAAGATCGGGGCCGACAAGGCGGGTGTGAATGTCGACGAAGCCGGCTTTATTGCTGTTGATAAACAGATGCGAACCAACGTCTCCAATATATTTGCGATTGGTGACATCGTTGGTAACCCGATGCTGGCGCACAAGGCGACGCATGAAGGTAAAGTTGCCGCAGAAGTAATCGCAGGCATGAAATCTTTTTTCGAACCGCTGACGATTCCATCGGTGGCATACACCGATCCCGAAGTAGCCTGGATGGGTTTGAGTGAAACCGAGGCCAAGGCTCAGGGTGTCGAATACGAAAAAGGGGCCTTTCCCTGGGCAGCCAGCGGGCGCTCGCTCGGTATCGATCGGGACGAGGGCATGACAAAAGTGCTGTTTGACAAGGAGAGCAAGCGTATTATCGGTGCCGGGATCGTGGGTCCCAATGCGGGCGAGTTAATCGCCGAAGCGGTGTTGGCGCTGGAAATGGGTGCCGATGCCGAGGACATTGGTTTAACCATCCACCCGCATCCGACTTTATCGGAGACCTTCAACTTCGCGGCGGAAATGGCCGAAGGCACGATTACCGATCTCTATATACCGCGTAAAAAGTAATCCAGGTTCGCGCACCGAGACTATCCCGGGCCAGCTGCAAGATGCCGGAACTACACTTCACCTCGACGGGTAGTGGTAAACCATTAATCGTACTGCACGGGCTGTTTGGTTCCGGCAGGAACTGGCAATCGCATACCCGTCAGTTTTCGAGTCACTTCCAGGTTTTCAATGTCGATCTGCGCAATCACGGCGACTCCTTTCATGCCGATGAAATGAACTATTCGGTGATGGCTGCAGATGTGGAGCAATTGTTGCATCGACAAAACATCGAGAATTGCTGCATCTTAGGCCATAGCATGGGCGGAAAGGTTGCGATGGCGTTGGCGCAGCAGAATCCGGATCTTTTCGCGGCGATGATCGTCGCCGACATAGCGCCGGTTGCCTATTTTCACCATTACGACGACCTGATTGAACCGATCCTGTCACTTCGATTGAACCAGATCGAATCGCGTGCGCAAGCCGATCAGTTGCTGCGTCAAAATATTCCGGAGGACCAGCTGCGAGCGTTTTTATTACAAAACCTGGTGCGTGAATCCGGTGGTTGGCGTTGGCGTGTCAACTGGGGGGTTATCCAGCGTGATATGGAATGGCTTACGGGGTTTGTCGATTTACCGGATGATTGGGTCGTCGATGTACCAGCTCTGTTCATGCGGGGCGACAAGTCTGACTATATCGGTGATGCCGAGATCGAAGTCATCAACCAGCATTTCAGCAGTGCGACGATTAAAACCATCGAGGATGCAGGCCACTGGCTGCATGCCGAAAAGCCGGAAGCATTTGCTCGCCTGGCGCTTGAGTTTCTGCAGCTAAACTAGGATTCAAGAATAATCGGATCGCGCCGATATATTTTCTAGTTTCTGGATCCCGCTGGTAGATGATGAAGTTTATAAAAAGCTTGCTATTCATTCTCGTGTTGAGTCTGTGTGCCAATGCACAGGCGCTCGAGCGCCGTTATCTCGCATCGATGGATATTTCAAAGTGGACCCTGACCCAGAATAGCGTGACCATCTGCCAGATCGAGCATCAAATTCCACGCTTTGGCAGCGCTATATTTACCCGGGAAGCAGGGCGTGGCTTGCGGCTCGAGCTAAATACCCAGCACAAGTTTGTTAAAGGTATTAATGTCGAACTGCGCTCCGAGACTAACACCTGGAATGCCAGCAAAACCCGCGCCGTTCTGGCCCGATTCGAGACCAGTGGTCGAAAACGGCTGTTTCAAATACCGGCTACGGTCGCTGAGCAAACCTACTACGAATTGCGCGAGGGCTACCAGCCTGGGTTTCTGTTTTATGATGACAACCCTCTGATCGCATCGTTATCAACGGTCAGGTTTGGTGAAGTGGAATCTGAATTCGAGCAATGTGTGGAGCGGCTGTACGATGATAACTTCGAAGACGTGCGAGTCAGCAGCATCCACTTCGAACCGGATAATGAATTTGCAAGCCTCAGGCAAGAAGAGTCGGCATTTACCAAAATGTTCAACTACCTGAAAATCGATAACGCCATATCCGAAATTGTGGTCACCGGGCATGCCGACAATACTGGACTGGCCTGTTATAACGATGGCTTGTCCGAGCGTCGCGCCTGGTATGTATACGATTTATTGATCGCTCGCGGGATCGATTCGAAGCTTTTGCGGGTAGACTATGCCGGCGAACAAAAACCGGTATACAGGAGCGGTAAAAAGAAAGCATTGGCCGCCAATCGGCGCGTCACGGTCGAGTTACGACGCTAACGACTGGTGCAAACAGGGCAAAGCCTATTTGCCGCGATTCAGTCGCGAGTACTTAGAGTTCCAGTAAACCTCTCCAGTACCTTCATCAAATGCTTGCGCCCGTGCAAGAATAAATAGCAGGTCTGAGAGCCGATTTATGTAGCGCGTGGTCATCGGATTTACGTTTTCCGTAGCGCTCAAGGTGACTAGCGAGCGTTCCACGCGCCGACATACCGTCCGTGCATGCTGCAAATTAGCCACCGCTTGCGAACCTCCGGGTAGAATGAACTCCTTCAGTTCACTCAGGTTGGCGTTGAACTCGTCGGCGCTGGTTTCCAGGCCGTCCACGTATTCGTCTGTTATCAGATGTTTACCAGGTTGGCACAGTTCAGCCCCTACATCAAACAGGTCATGCTGCACGGCGAACAGGACTTGCTGTGCCAGCCCATCCTCGAGCAGGCTCAGCGCAAGACCAATGCAGGCGTTGAGTTCATCGATCTCTCCCATGCAATGCACGCGTGGATCGTTTTTTGCCAACCTGTTGCCGTCAGCCAGCCCGGTGGTGCCCTGATCCCCGGTACGGGTATACACTTTTGTTAGTCGGTTTCCCATTATTCAAAACTATAGCCTGCGGTTAACATGAAATTGCGCTCCGGACTCGGTTGGTAAGCAGCCCCGAATCCATTGTTGGTAACAAATTCTGCATACTCTTCATCTGCCAGATTGTTGACTCTGAAGTTTACATCCCATGCCTTGTATTGGTAAACAATACCCGCGTTGTATACCGTGATCGAACCGTTCTTGCCAAACTCGTTGGCATTATCGCCCTGTGCGTACCTCGGAGAGCTATAGTTGTATTCAAGGTAGGTAGTGAAGTAATCGTTAACACGGTAATCACCGCGTAGCTTGGCGATTGCATCCGAAACGCCTGAAATATCCTTGCCGTCGAAGGTACCTGACCTGAACTCAGCGTCAACTATGCCGATTTCGGTTCCAAGACCAAATGATTCGTTGAGTTGACTAAACAGGGACAAGGTTACTCCATCCCGCCGGGTTTTATCCAGGTTTACGTTCAGACCAGTAGGTCCAAAACCAAAGTCAGGTCCGACCGTGGGATCAAATTCAATCTCGTCTTCCAGGTCAAGTCGATAAATCGATACGATCAATTGATTATTGCCACGAGTCAGGTCGAGTCCAATTTCGAAGGAGTCACCGGTTTGTGTGTCGAGGATATCACCAGCAGCAGCAAGGGCGAGTTCGTTAACCTTGGCAAAGCGAAAATTTTGATCCAGGCGAGCCGTAACTCGGGTTTGCTGGTCGATAAAATAGGCGATGCCCAGTTCGGCCACGGTGATATCGTCATCATAGTCGCCTCCGTCTGGATATGCGGTACCGTCGATAAAGTCGTTTTCTACATCGGTGTGCCGCATACCAAAAGTCAGCTGTGTCATTTCGGTAAGCCTGGGATTTATCTGAAAATACAGGCTCTTGCTTTCCTGTTCATTACTGGAGATTGTCTCCCCGGGAACACCAAAAAACACGAAAGGTATCTCAAGCTCATAGTCTACCTCTTCGAGGTCGATGCCGACCACGTAGGGAATTTCGACTCCGGCGGCAAAACTGCCGGACAACTTTGGATTGATACTATTGTTCTCGCGGTCATCGAAACCCGCCATCTCGCTCGGATTGTCACGAAAACTCTGAAATATATCCGCATCGGTGTCGCGCCGCGTTGCGTCTATGCTGAAGCGATGTGCGCCAAGATCGCGTGCGTATCCCAGCCTGAAAACACTGATGTCCTCGTTGCGAAAATCGTTACTAAAAGCGGGATTTATCTGCGTCGGGTCGTCTTCAAACTCGTCTTCAAGCAGTGCCCCGGGTAAATCCAGATCGTTATTGACTTCCTGTAACTCGATAAAAAAACTATTGTTGTCCTTGTCGTATTCCAACAGACCGCTGAAACTGGTGTTTTCTTCCGCGTTGTTATCCCGGTAATTATCGGCTTCGAAAGTACCAGCAGACAGGCGGTAGGCTAAGGATGGAGCGAGGCGCCGTGAAGAGCTGAAATCGATGCCGCGGTAGTCGAAGCTACCGACTCGAGTAACAATCTGGTGAAAGTTGTCAACGGGCCTTTTGGTGATGATATTGATGACACCGCCAACGGCCTGATCGCCGTAGAGGCTGCCGGCACTGCCGACCAGCACTTCAATGCGTTCGATATCCCTGGGAAGAATATGGTGTAAATCTGGTGAGGCAGTATCGCTGTAATTGAGGCGACGGCCGTTAACCAGAACCAGGGTATTTGCATTCGCGGTTGACGAAAATCCTCGTACGCTGACGTTAATCTGACTGCCATTGCCAAACAGATCATCGACCTGTACGCCCGGAATACCGCGTAATACATCGCTGGTACTAGATACTCCGCTTGATTTGATCTGTTCGGACGTCAGCACGTAAACCGTAGCGCTGGAATTGTTCTGTACCTGTTCGGTTCGGGTCGGCGTGATCACGATGGGACCGAGGTCGGCGAAACTGCTGAGCGGCAGCGCGAGCCCACAGACACCAGCCATAATTGAACGAAAGCATTTCATGTGGTTCTCCTTATGATTAGAGAGACACACACAGTCGACGGGAAGTTGGAACAACGCGACAAGCTGTGAGAATTACCACCCGTAATTCTGGTCTTGTTGTAAGTCATTTTCAGGCCGGTCTCCGGACTTGGAAGCAGATAAAGCTTCTTCACCGTTGCGGGGGCAGTACTCGATTTGCGCGAGTTTCCCGATTCTCGTGTTTCCACGCACCTGAAAATGTGGTGCAATGATTGTGAAAATTGGCGAGATTGTCCAGCCGATTACGCTAAAATGTCGCGTACAGGCAATATTTGCGCCGATTTGCGATCTATCGCATGACCGTAGTTTCAAACCATCATCGACACGCCGCGTTTAGCTTGAAATCCAGAGCCTGGCAAATTGGACTAACGTCAGTTTTATTGGCGTTTACTTATTTGCTGAGCCTGACTTCGACCGTGTCGATGTTCGAGTATGATTTTTTCCGCTACATCATTGGATTACAACCGGCGGCTCGCGAACTCGTTACGGCCACATCGATCCGGTATGCGCCGCAATGGAGCCTGGTGCTTGTGTACGGATTTATCTTCGCGGTTTACGTTCGAAAGTACACGCGGTCTCGTACTACGGTGGCATCAATCCTGACTGTAATCCTGATTTTGTTTGCGCTACTAATGCTGGAAGTAATACTTGCAGTGTTGCTGCAGTTGTTCCTGCCGGTAGCGTTTCCCGCGCTAGTCATGTTGCTGGTGTCCACAATTTACTGGGCCGTCGATGTTTATCGAAGCATTAAAACCAGTGTGCTGGCGCAGCATAAATCTATCGCCCTGAATGACGTTCGCGGGCGCATTGAAAAGGGGGATTTGAGAACTGCCCTGACCATGCTCAAGCAATGCCCCTATAGCGATGATTTACTGGAAGTTGCCTATGAGCTGGGGATGTTACTTGAATCAAGCAAGCACTGGGCCGGTGCTTTGAACCTGTATCACTGGCTGTCGAAATACGACCCCGGATTGAGTGACTTCGTGGTTCGCATCGAGGAAATTCGGGAACAGCGCGCCAGACTTGTAAAGCAGGAAAAACCAATACGAAAACCGAAGCCCGAGTTCCGGTCGATCGGTAACTATCGCCTGATCAAGAAGATCGCCACAGGTTCTACCGCGTTAATGTACGAAGCTATCGATATGCGCAGTCAAAACAGGGTTGCTCTAAAAGTAATGCGGATTCGCAGGGAAGAGAAAGTTGAGCGGGATCGCATCGATCACTGGTTGCACGAGGCTGTAATCGTGTCCCAGCTCGATCATGACAATATCGTCAAGATTCATGATGCGGAAAAGATGGGTGATGGCGCTTATATTGCGATGGATTACATATCGGGTTACTCGATGTCTTTGCGCTTGCGCAAACGTGAATACCTGACGGTGGGGGAGTGTATCCGCATTTCGAAAGCAATGTTGAGAGCGCTGTCAGTGGCACATGGTCGCGGGGTGATACATGGCGATATCAAGCCGGCAAACATCATGTTCGATATTGTTAATGATACTTATATCCTGACCGACTTCGGTGCGGCATATAGCGAACTTAAGGTGCGGCAGACTGAAAATTTAATAGTCGGTACTCCCGCCTATATGTCACCTGAACAGCTCGAGGGTAAGAAGCTGGACGGGCGCTCTGATCTTTTTTCGCTGGCAGTTACGCTTTACCATTTGCTCACAGGCCACCAGCCATTTTCCGGCAGCTCGTTACCTGAACTAAAGCGCAACATTCTTTCCAACGAGCCCGATCTTAATCACCTGACCCTGCCAGTGGGTATAGTCCAGGTCTTAATCAAGGCGTTGCAGAAAAAGCCGTACATGCGCTTCGCCGACGCACAACAAATGCTTATCTCAGTCGAATACTGCGAAAGTCAGCTACGCGAACGGATGCAAAAGCAGGCCTGACGGCCCGCTATTCTGTAATTACCGGTGCCGCTTCAATACGTTTCTTGCGTTCGCGCCAGGCGATCAGCATGCCGCCCATGATAATCAGGAAAACACCCGGAATCAGTTTTTCGAAGGGCGCTTCGTCAAAAAATATCCACCCCAATACAAACGCGAATGGAATGCCGAAGTATTCATAAGGCGAAAGGTTTGCCGGCCGTGTGAGACGGTAGGCGTTAATCAATGCCAGTACCGCGAATCCGCCGACAAATCCCATCGCTATCAGCAATAACCAGTCCTGCGCGGATTCAACCTGTAGATAACCGGTGGTGGCGACCACTATTGCCAGCGAGCCGAGCAGCGCGCCGATGGACGCATACATGTTAATCAGTGCAGTTGGGACCTGTTCTTCAAACAGTCTGACGCAAACCGTGGACAGGGAGTATCCAAGCGAGGCACCAATCGGCAACAGGCTATACGGGGTGAAGACTTCTGAACCGGGAGCCATGATCATCAATACGCCGACAAAGCCAATGAAAACGGCCATCCAACGCCATAACCCGACCTGGTGTTTCAAAATTGGTATTGACAACATTGTTATCAATACCGGGCTGATGTAAGTCAGGGTCGATGCCGTGGCCAGTTCCATTTTGGTTATCGACAGGTAAAAACAGAATTGCGCAGCAGCGATACATAACCCGCGTATCAGGCCAAGCCGCCACTGCCTGATTTTGAGTTGCCTGCCTCTGGCGTGCCACTCGCGTGACAGGAACAGGACCAGCATACTCGGAATCAGTCCGAATACGTTGCGAAAGGCTGCCAGCTGCTGCACCGGATAGCGCTCGCCCAGAAACTTGATAATGACACCCTGCAGGTCAAATAGCAGGATAGCAAGCAAGATGTAGACGACGGCTCGCACGAAGTGGTTTGAGCTTGGGAGCATCAGGCAGTTCTCGATTTATTGAAAAGGAGTGCTTCGAGGTCTGCTAATTTAACAAAAAATTGATCCAGTCGTAGACTCAAATCGACATTCATCATACAATTTGCGTTCAAGAAGATGCTGCTCTCGCGGTGTTAATGCTTAGTGAATTATTTGATGGGACGAACCTCTGGTTCCCCCTGTTTTTGCGCGCGCGCATTTTTTTGAAACTGGAGATTTTGTGCATAAACCCGCAATACTAGCCCTGCAAGATGGAACCATTTTTAAGGGCAGTTCGATTGGTGCTGATGGAATATCGGCCGGCGAAGTGGTATTTAATACCGCGATGACCGGGTACCAGGAGATCTTGACTGATCCATCCTATTGCCAGCAACTCGTCACCCTGACTTATCCTCATATCGGCAATACCGGCGTTAATGACGAAGACGAAGAAGCGACCAAAATCCATGCGAGCGGACTCATAATCCGCGACCTTCCTTTACTGGCAAGTAGCTGGCGCAGCCAGGGCAGCCTGCAGAATTATCTTGAATCCCGCGGAGTGGTCGCGATCGCCGATATTGATACCCGCAAACTGACACGGCTGCTGCGAGACAAGGGCGCCCAATCAGGGGCTATAATGGCGGGCGATCAGATTTCAGATGACGTCGCAGTCAAGGCCGCGCAGGAATTTGGCGGTCTCGCGGGTTGTGATTTGGCCCAGGTGGTTACGACGAGCGAAACCTACTCCTGGACGCAATCAACCTGGTCGCTCGAGGCAGGGTATGGTGAAAATCCCGATACACCCTATCACGTGGTCGCCTACGATTATGGGATCAAGAAGAATATCCTGTGCATGCTGGCCGATCGGGGTGCGCGCGTCAGCGTTGTATCAGCCAAAACACCCGCCGATGAGGTCATGGCGATGAAGCCGGATGGCGTTTTCCTGTCTAACGGGCCGGGTGACCCTGAACCCTGCGACTATGCTATCGAGGCAATAACCGAAATACTGCAAACCGATATACCCGTGTTCGGCATTTGCCTGGGGCATCAGCTGCTCGCGCTGGCAAGCGGTGCAAAAACGATCAAGATGAAGTTCGGGCACCACGGGGCGAATCATCCGGTACAGGATCTGTCAACCGGAGTGGTAATGATTACCAGTCAGAATCATGGTTTCGCAGTCGATGAATCCAGTCTGCCAGAGTTTCTCAAGGCAACGCATCGATCGCTGTTTGATGGCAGCTTGCAGGCCGTCGAACGTACCGACAAGGCAGCCTTCAGTTTCCAGGGCCATCCCGAAGCCAGTCCCGGACCACATGATGTCGCGCCGATGTTTGATCGTTTCTTCGAATTGATTGCCTCGCACAAATCAAACGCGGGGGCCAACTGATGCCAAGACGACAGGATATAGAGTCGATATTAATCATCGGTGCTGGTCCAATTGTCATTGGACAGGCCTGCGAGTTCGACTATTCCGGAGCCCAGGCCTGCAAGGCACTCAAGGAGGAGGGTTTTCGCGTCATCCTGATTAACTCGAATCCCGCAACCATCATGACCGATCCAGATAGTGCGGATGCGGTCTACATTGAACCCATTAACTGGCGTGCGGTTGCGGAAATTATTGCCAGGGAACGCCCCCAGGCCCTACTGCCGACCATGGGCGGTCAAACCGCGCTCAATTGTGCGCTTGACCTGGTGCGCGAGGGCGTGTTGCAAAAGTACGATGTGCAAATGATCGGCGCCACGCGTGAAGCGATCGACATGGCCGAAGATCGCGAACAGTTTCGCCAGGCAATGACCGAGATTGGATTGAAGACCCCCAAGGCCTTTATTGCGCATAGCCTTGAAGAGGCCTGGCAGGGTCAAGCCCAGATCGGTTTCCCGGTCATCATTCGGCCGTCTTTTACAATGGGTGGCAGCGGTGGCGGGATCGCCTATAACCGCGAGGAATTCGAAGAT
>CALJYH010000139.1 GCA_937984095.1 uncultured Gammaproteobacteria bacterium
GTTTAACACACTTAACAAATGAAATTATTTTATTTTCATGTCGAGCGCAATTATCTCTAGAAATATTCTTGATTCTCCTGTCAGAAATTTTCACTCCCTTGATATATACAAACATTGCGCAGTCTTTTGCGTCACCGCTGGAAGTCCGCTTTTGGCCGAAGATTGCCTCCCACCCTAGCTTATTGAGCGTCTCCTTTGGAGAGAGCTGACGCTCAAACTCATTAAATCAGCGGCGATAAGCGACCCAAAGTATTCATTTGGTTCTGACATAAATCGATATAATTTCCTTTTATTTAGACCTATAAGGACATTGAGGTTCTTGGCTTAATATTTCTCGCAGTAAAACTTTTCCTTATGCTTTTTCCTTATGTTGTAGTCACCCCACACCATAACCTCCCAGGCGCCACCTGGATTGGGAAACCCATAATTTTGACCAATCAATCCTCGACCACTTCTCACCTCAACATATATCACATCAACGGTACCAGGCTCCACTGTTCCCCGATAAATGGCAGGTTTTCCTGCTAATGTGAGTCGCCACTTTAAATTCTCGCACTCTACAATTTTAGGAGGAAATAAGCGCTCAGATATTATACCTAGCTTCAAGTATGAATTGACCTGTTGATTTATAAAGAAAAGTTGGGCCGAATAATCGAAAGGATAATACTTTGTTGTATTCCCTTTAATTGTATTTAGTACCACTACCGGAACTTTCTTATTATTGTAGTTCTTGACATGATTATAAGCAGCGGTTTGAGTTTTAATGACTTTCTTCTGCGTAGATATATCATCCGGGAAATCGGTTGCTGCTTTAGCTTTTATTTTTTCCATAATTTGCTTTGGAATGGGTGCATCAGCTGCGTTAACAAAAACAGGTAGCATTGAAATAACTAACATGATTACAAGTATGAAAATTTCCATAGCTTTACCCACTGGATAAAATCTTGGCAAGCCAGAAGATTTCGTTTTCATATCCATCACCATGCTAATTTTGATTCTTTATTTTCAAAAACAAGTGCAGAAACGCAATCGTATCACACGACGCGAATGTCTGGATTTGGCCGAAGATCGCCCCTGGCAAAGAGTTTGCAAGCGTCAGCTTTGGAGAAATCACTCAGCCTTAACGACACTAGACCCGTTTGATTTGATATCGTTTATCAACTGGCGCCTCCGAATTCCCCAACTGTCGAAAGACCGAATAAAGGTCGCACTAAAGATTGTTGTCTATATTGACTTTTAACCAAAACTTCATAATATACTTTATAAATCGAATATAACTTACTAAATTTAAATGACTTATTCATTCGGTTTGATTGAATAACTGGGGAGGTTCTCGGAATTGTCTTATGCCAACGATATGGTCGATCGGCGTGCTTTTACGCGCGATCGGCGTCTCTTCGGAGACAGGCGCTCCATCATTTTACCCAACCTGTCCGATGAATCGCGTCGGATCACTGTGACAGATCGCCGTTGCAGGTATGTCGATCGGCGAATCCAAAAACGCGTGTCTAGGTAAAGGTCATTAAAATGAAGCAAATAGGATATCGCCGTGAAGTTCAAGCACATGTGCATTGTACTTTTCGATGGTAGCACCGAAATGCCTAAATACCTCCTCGATGCGCTTGTGAGCTAACTCCTTATTATGTAACGGGTTGAATTGGAGGGATGATGAATAAACGACAAGTACCCTTGGGGCGTGGTTGGTTACGGCGATATCTTCGAGATCGCCTGAAGATCACCGTACCATTGAAAACCGACGATGAAGAGTGGCAGCACATCTGTGATGAAATCCCAGCTAAGGACTGGGTGCGGGTACAGAACGCATGGCATCAACACCTACATAACGACGCACCCCGCCACATGAAATACATCCATGCCGCCAACGAAGAAAGCAAACGGTTGGGGTTCTTCTGGCAGCGATTGATTGCTCAAGATTTTGTCACTAAAGAAGACGCGTTACTATTGGCCGAGAATTTCTTCCAGGGGTTAGGCGGTTATAGTGACGAGATGGCGAAAGACGTGGTCCGAAAAATCTTGAGCGGAGCCGCTGATCAGTACAGGGCTAAAGCAACCATGACCCACAGTAACCTGAACACAGTTGAGGTAGAGCGGGACACTTGAATATGACCCCCCCGAAGAAACCGTTAAACTGATTGACGCGCAGTTGGTTGTGCATGCCGGTGGCTCGGTGACAGTAGTCAGGATTCAGATAGACTGAACTTTATTTTCAGGGTCGTAAGGCGAATCGTCGATAATTTTTGCGGAATAGCGCTGGCCAAGAATCTCGGCCTGATAGTGTTTCGATTTTGTGTCTGTGGCATCGAGGTAGGCTAATGCCAGGACCTTCTTCAGAGTGTGTCCATAACCGCCAGAAGTAATTCTGCCGACCATTCTGTTGCTCTCATATAAAGGCGCATTAAGGATCGGCTGAACTTCGCAATCGTCGATTTCAAGCATCACCATTTTCTGTTGGATGCCGTTTGTCTGTTGCTTTATCAATGCTTCCCGGCCACGAAAGTCCCCTTTATCCAGGGCCACAAATCGATCGATACCCGATTCGAACGGACTGTATTCACTGCTTAAGTCCAGATTCCAGCCACGATAGGACTTCTCCAGTCTTAACGAATCAATTGCGCGCATGCCAATGGGCCTCAGGCCCAGGCTTGCGCCCTTGTCGAACAATAAATCAAACAATGCGTTTTGCTGATCGAGGTTATGGTGCAATTCCCAACCCAGTTCGCCCACATAACTGACACGAATTGCCCGCACACTGCCGACGCCTTCGATAGCAATACTTTTCGTTGTAAACCATGGGAATGCATCTTTGCCGAGATCCACATCGGTCAGTTGTTGCAACAGCTCGCGCGACCGTGGGCCGGTGATCACAAAGCAGCCATTGTCGGTCGTTATATTTTTTACTTTGACAGTGCCATCAATCGGCAGGGCCTTGACTAAAAAGTCTTCATCAAATTTTTCTGCCCAGCCGGGCGTTACCACGTAAAAATAATCATCGTCCAGGCGGGTAATGGTCAATTCACTGCGAATACCACCTTGCCGGCTGAGTATATGTGCGAGCCTCACCTGCCCGACTTTGGGCAACCGGTTGGCGACTAATCCGTCCAGCCATTCCACAGTACCAGGACCTGAGATTTCAAATTTCGAAAAAGGCGTGAAATCAATAAGCGCGACCGCTTCGCGTACCGTCCGGCACTCGTCAGCGACGAATTCGAAATCTTTGCTGCGGTAGAAGCTGTAAATATCAACAGCTTCGATGCCTTCTGGCGCAAACCAGTTGGGTCGTTCCCAGCCGTATTTCTGACCCCAGACGGCGCCAGCCTGACACATACGCTGATAACAGGGAGACGTCTTCAGTGGACGTGCAGCCGGCATCTCCAGGTTAGGGTAATGAATATCGAAGACATGGCCATAGGTTTCGATATTCTTTTTGATGGTGTAATCCCGATCCGCATAAGCACCAAAGCGCCGCGGGTCGACCTCGAACATGTCGATACCGGCATCGCCTTCCATGATCCACCTGGACAAATAAAAACCGATGCCGCCCGCGAGTAAAATCCCGAAGGTATTGCCTTCTGCCAGCCAGAAATTTGGTAAACCCGGTGCCGGTCCAAGCAATGGCGAACCGTCGGGTGTATGTGCGATAGGCCCATTAACAATTTCTTTAATTCCCGCTTCTAGCAGTAATGGGACAATTTCGGAAGCCCCCTCGAACTGGTCAATCATGCGATCCATATCCGGCGGTAGTAACTCCTGACCAAATCCAGCGGGGACACCATTTTCCGCCCAGACTGGTGGATGCGGATCGTAGGGACCGAATATCAGACCCTGGCGTTCTTCACGTAAGTAGAATTTGGTACGATCCTCACGCAGCACGGGTAACTCAGGCAAGCCCTGCTTCTTTCGATCCTGCAATTCTTCGAGTGCATCGGTGACCAGAAACTGGTGTAGTACCGGGATACAGGGAATATCGAGACCAACCATTTGTGCCGTTTGCCGGGCATAAAACCCGGTGGCACAGACCACGTGTTCGGCAACAATACTGCCCTGATTGGTATCAATCTGCCAATCGCCGCTATTGCGTTGTTGCATCGCCAGTACTTCGGTTTGTCGATAGATTTCCGCGCCAGCGGTTCTCGCGCCGATGGCCATCGCCTGGGTAACGTCGGCCGGTGATATATGGCCGTCATCCGGATGGTATAACGCGCCGATAATGCCTTCCGTCTGCATAAACGGCCACAGCGCTTTGACCTGGTCGGGACAAATGATTTCGAACGGAATACCGCTCGTATTGGCGGTATCACAGTAGGCCCGGTACTCATCGAGTCGATCCTGACTGGAGGCAATACGTAAATTGCCGGTCTTATGGAAACTGACTGCCTGTCCAGTTTCTGCCTCCAGGTTCTGGTAGAAATCGACCGAGTACTTGTTAATGCGGCCAATCGAAAAACTGGGGTGATAGAGTGGCAATAATCCCGCCGCATGCCAGGTAGAACCCGCTGTGAGTTCGCGACGCTCGCATAACACCACGTCCTGCCAGCCGGCCCGGGCCAGGTGGTAAAGAATACTGACGCCAACGATGCCACCACCAATAACGACTACACGTGCCTGTTTTTTCACTTGATAACCTGCTCTAGGAGTTTCCCGTATGACATTCCGATCTGGCGTCTGAATTCGCGAAACAACCCTGTCTCACGCTACGGATGGGACGACAAGTGTAGTGAAGAATAAACGCTTGTTTTCGGTAAATCCAGAGGTATCCGATCAGCAGTATCACTGTTAACGAACCTTGTTCAGGACCCAATGAGAGCCTTGTCGCTTCGTTCTATTCCATCATCTTACAACTGCTGGAATTTTCTTATTCAAGCTCACATTTCCGATCAATCAGATCCATCCTGTCCCCTTTGTTCCTTCGACGGCCCCCATAAATCATGTTCACTCATTAATTTGCTCTGAACTAGCATGCTATTTGCGTTAATCTCCCTCCGAGGCGAAACCATTGACTTATTCTTGGAGAGAAAACATGGCATATGTACTGGCGGTGAACTGGACAGCAAAAGAAGGTCACGAAGCGGAGATTCACGAAATTCTAAGTGTCCTTGGTGATACGTCACGGCAAGAGCCGGGCGTGATTACCTACACCACGCATGTCGATCCGGACAATCCGCGTGAGTTTTTCATCTATGAAAAATATCATGACGTTAGCGGTCTCGAGGCGCATCAGGAGACGGCGCATTTTAAGGAATACGTGCTCGAAAAGGCGATACCGTTACTCGAGTCACGGGTTCGAAAAACCTTCGCCGATTTTTAAATAATTAAAAAACAGGTCCGTCCTCGTTTTCAAAGATGAATTTTGGAGATTCCGTTTATCCGTATGCAGACACTCGGTTAACTAATTTACAATGCTGTTTCCGACCCAAAACAGCCATTCGAAATAACTAATCTGTAGCCATTCCCGCGTGTGCGGCGGGATGACACTTCAAGGATTAGCTGAGTTCACCGCGAGCCGGGTATTCTTTTTCGAGGGCGAACTTGAGTGCACCGATAATCTCCCGGAAATGTGGGCGCGCAAATGGCATCGTGCTGACCTGGGCCCAGTAAAGCGTGTTATCAGGACGTACAATGAATAATCCCGGTTCGCTGAATTCATCGGGTTCTTCGATTCCGATCGAGGTCAGGCCACGACCCGCAGAACGATGCAGCCCCCATTCGCGGGCCTGATCTGTGCTAACACCGTAACCGATAGCAAGATTACCGAGTCCCCAATCCTCGCGCGCCTGTTCGGCCCGTCCACGATCGTCCCCGCTTAGCACCAGGATCGAAACACCGATTTCGGCAAAATCACCGGCTAGCTTGTCGAGTTCACCCACATACTTGCTGCAGATTGGACAATGCAGACCGCGGTAAAACACGACCATAGTGAAATTTTCAGGGCTTTGGTCGGCAAGCGACCAGGGGCCGTCGAGGGTATCGACTTCCAGTGCTGGCACTGGTTGGCGGGGTTTTAGCACATTCATCAAGGACTCCTGTTATTTTGATACGTGTCAATATGACTAGGTGGCGACAGTGTTAACTTTTTTTAAACGAAAAACAATGGGATAGGGATATGGGCGATAAAGGTTCAGAAAATCTGATCGAGCTCGACACGAGTGAATCCATCTGGGAAAGCTTTTTTACGGTATTTCCGCTGGTTGTCATCGGTACCCGCGAAGCCGATGGCAGCGATGATCTCGCACCCAAGCACCTGGCGATGCCAATGAGCTGGAAGAATCATTTTGGCTTCGTCTGCACGCCGCGCCACAATACCTACCAGAATATTCAGCGAGACCGTGAGTTCAGCGTAACCTATATGCGCCCATCACAGACGGTGCTCGCGAGTCTCGCCGCGACACCCCGTTGCGAGGATGGCAGCAAACCCATCACCCAGGCCTTACCCACTTTTGCGGCCGAAAAAGTTAACGCATCTTTTGTACAGGATGGCTACCTGTTTCTCGAATGTAAATTGCAGCAGATCATCGATGACCTTGGCGACAACTCGCTCATTCTGGGACGCATTATTGCTGCCAAGATCGCCGAAGACGCTCAGCGCTTATCAGGCCAGGATGATGAAGACCTGATCTTTAATTCTCCACTGCTGGCCTATCTTTACCCCGGACGCTTTACCGAAATCGCTAACACAACCAAACTACCGTTCCCTGCCGGCTTCAAAAGGTAAGCCGGATGAGCGACAACCAGGCAGTTTTAAAGTATCTGTGCGATCAGCAGTCGTCCATGACCGGGCTATTAAAGGACCTGGTCCTGATGGAAACCCCCTCCACCGACAGCGACAGCCAGCTGCAGATTCGCCAGCGCCTGAAAGCCGAATTCGAGGAAATCGATTACCGCGTTAACCTGGTACCCGGGCGCAGTTCTGGTGGGCACGTGTATGCATCACCGAAAAATCGGCGCAAACACCAACCAGCACAGTTGATGATAGGTCATTGTGACACGGTATGGCCAATCGGAACCCTGCAAACCATGCCACTGGAGCTGGAGGCCGACACCCTGCGCGGGCCCGGCGTTTACGATATGAAAGCCGGCCTGGTTGAAATGGTTTACGCATTACGGGCGATTGAGTCGCTGGGCTTGACGCCGGGGGTCGCACCGCTGTGTTTTATCAACTCGGACGAGGAAATCGGCAGCCACGAATCGACACGCTATATCCGCGCACTGGCGCGGCGAGTGGATCGTTGCATGGTGATGGAACCCTCGCTCGGCCACAGCGGAAAAATCAAAACCGCACGCAAAGGGGTTGGCCGATTCACGGTCACCGTGCAGGGTAAGGCCGCACACGCGGGTCTTGACCCGGGCGCGGGGGCGAGTGCCATTCTCGAGCTGTCCCACGTTATTCAGAAACTGTTTGAATTAAACGATCCCGAGCATGGGACCTCGGTCAATGTAGGTGTTATCGATGGTGGGCTACGACCCAACATGGTGGCACCGGAAAGTCGCGCCGTGGTCGATGTGCGCGTTGAGACCCAGGCCATCGCAGAGCGTGTCGAAGCCACAATCCACGGAATCGAGGCCGTCACCCCTGGGGTTTCGCTAATGATCGAAGGGCATATCGGACGCCCCCCGATGGAACGCACCGATCAAAACCAACGCCTGTGGAGAATCGCGCAGGAACTAGGCAAGGATCTCGACCTTGCGCTCGAACAGGGTACTGCGGGCGGAGGTTCCGATGGCAATACCACGAGCCTGTTTACCGCCACGATCGATGGCATGGGGGCGGTCGGCGATGGTGCCCACGCCCACCATGAATATATTTACGTTGATTTACTGCCGGTGCGTTGCGCATTACTTACGCTGCTGCTGTTGGCACCACCGCTTAAAACCTGAACCGCTAATGGGAATTGACCGATGATTCATCCATTTCTTTCATCCGTAACCCGGATTTCAGACCTTACCCCAACCAATTTCATCTCTACGCCGATGGCACGCGAGCACTGGGATACCGGCGACTACGTGGTCGGCCAGGTACAGGACACACGAGGCCACCTGTGCGCACTGGAACTGCCTGCCGGACGCATGATAGAAGTCATGGAGGGGGACCTGGTGGTTGGTGCACTCGGCACACGGGTTGCTACGCTCGAGGTTGTCGGCGACTGGCGTTCTATCGACGACTCCGGTGAGTTTAATGCACTGACAGCCGCTGGGTTATTCGGCAAAAACACATCGCTGTCTCCATTTATATCGTCACCGATGCCATTAAAATACCAGGGGCATGTCATGCGCAATGACGAAAAAGTGACCATGCGCGGCAGCCTGCCGGAAATCGAGATAACCGATTTCAACATACCGGTAATATTGATCGTCGGCACATCGATGTCGGCTGGTAAAACCATGTCCGGGCGGATTATCGTGCACACCCTGTCGCAAATGGGGCTCAACGTGGTTGGCGCCAAGCTGACCGGGGCCGCACGTTATCGCGATATGCTGAGCTTTAAGGACGCCGGCGCGAGCGCGGTTTTTGATTTTGTCGATGCCGGCCTGCCGTCCTCGGCTGTTGATGAAGGCCTCTACCGTGTGGTCCTGCCGTACCTGTTATCTCTCATTTCGCGCGAAAAACCCGATGTGCTGGTAGCCGAGGCCGGCGCCTCGCCACTGGAACCCTATAATGGTTCCGTGGCCAAGGAAATGATAAGGGATAGCGTCAAGTTCAAACTGCTTTGCGCCCAGGATCCGTATGCCGTGGTTGGCGTGCAGCAGGCGTTCCAGCGTAACCCTGACCTGGTGGCTGGCGGTGCCGCTAATACCGAGGCCGCCATCGCCCTTGTAGAAAAACTGTCCGGGCTGCCCGCCCTTAATCTGGTGGATCCCGCAAACCGTGACAAACTGGGAGACATGCTGCGCAAAGCGCTGGATTTGTAAAATACCCCGACTGGGAAGGCGTATAAAATACCGGTTTCGGTTCAATCCGAGTTTCAATACACTAGCGGGCCGAGTTAGTAACGTATAGAGAACCCGTTTGACTACCCAGACTCGCATCGCCGTGATCGGCGCCGGGATTGTCGGTTGCAGCTGCGCGTTGTGGCTGCAAAAGAAAGGCTTTGCGGTCACCTTGATCGACCCCGAGGATCCTGGCTCGGGTACCTCGTCCGGAAACGCGTGCACCATTGCCGAGTACGGCTGCGTGCCGGTTAACAGCCCGGATCTATTCCGGCGTTTGCCATCACTGCTTTTCTCCAGTGAAAGCCCCCTGAGTCTGGACCTTACTTATGCGTTGTCGCATCCCGCGTGGATGATCGAATTCCTGTTGAACTGCCGTGAGCAAAAGGTGGCCCGAATTATCCGCCTGCTCGGCAAGTTGCTGACCAAGGTCTATGACGGCCTCGACCCGCTGCTCGACATGGCCGATGCGCGCGATCTTTTGACACAGCAGGGTTTCATGCATGTTTATGTCGACCAACGAGAATTCGACGCTGCCAAACGATCGAACCAGGCGCGGCGTGAACAGGGTACCACGTTCGTTGAACTCGACCAGGGTGATATCCGCGACCTCGAACCCAACTTGAAGATTCCGTTCGAACGCGGGCTGCTGTTCGACAGCGTTAGCCACGTGCTGAATCCGTTGATGCTCTGTCAACGCTACGTGGAATGTTTCAAGCGAAACCAGGGCCAGTTGTTACGTCATCGCGCGCTCGAAATAAACCATGGTGCGGGCGCGGTGCAGATCAGACTCGATAACGGCGAAAACGTCGACGCGGAACGCGTTGTTATTGCCGCCGGCGCATTCTCGAAATCCATCGCTGGTATTCCGACGCAATTGCTGAAACTCGATACCGAGCGCGGCTACCACCTGCAGTTCAACAATATGCAGCATTTACTGAAGCGCCCGGTCAGCTGGCATCACGCCGGTTTCTACGCCACTCCAATGAACCAGGGCATGCGCTTCGCCGGTACTGTCGAGATCGCGGGCATCCACAAGGAAAAAAATCCACGGATTATCAACTACCTGAATCGCAAGGCGCACGAAATGCTCGAGCTGCCGGAACAAGCCGACCAGGAATGGCTCGGGTTTCGCCCCACCTGCCCCGATGCGCTGCCGGTCATCGGTTACAGCACGACGTCGGAGTACATCCTGTACGCCTTCGGCCATCATCATCTCGGATTGACGTTAGCCGGCATTACCGGGAAGCTGATTGCTGAACTGGCAAACGGCGAAGAACCCAGTCACAATATAACGCCGTTCAGCCCGAGAAGATTTTTATGACAATGCGATTTGAAGACAAGAAGGTAGTCATAACCGGCGGCACCGGGGGCATCGGCCATGCGTTGGTGGAGCTATTTGCTGGCGAAGGTGGGCGGGTGCTGTTCTCCGACCGCAGCGAAGAAGATTGTAACGATCTCAGCAATGCGATGCGTCGCAAAGGCCTGGAGACAAGTTTCCTGGCGGGCGATTTGCGCAAGAAGACCTATTGCGAGTCGCTGATAAGCCACGCAGTGGGACAGCTGGGTGGTATCGATATCCTGATCAACAATGCGGGCATCATCCCGCGCGGCAACATCCTCGAAACCAATGATGACATGTGGTTCAGTTCGCTGGACGTCAACCTGACCGCAGTTTTTTTCCTGTGTCGCGCCGCAATTCCGCATATGCAGCAGGCCGGTGGTGGCGCAATCGTCAACACCTCGTCAACCTGGGGACTTTACCCGGGACCCGATCATGTCGCTTACTGCACCAGCAAGGCGGCGGTGGCCGCATTGACCAAAAACCTGGGACGGGACCATGCAGCCGACGGCATACGAGTCAACGCAGTCTGCCCCAACGAGGTCAATACACCAATGCTGCGCAGCGGGTTTATACGCCGCGGGATAGATCCGGTTAATGCAGTCGAGGAACTTGGTAAGACCGTGCCGCTCGGACATATCGCGGAACCCGAGGAGATTGCCGACGTGATCGCGTTTCTCGCATCGAACGACGCGCGCTATGTCTGTGGTGCGACCGTCGAAGTCACTGGCGCCAAACCAGTCTACGGTTAAGCGATGACCAACCTCGAAGGCAAGGTCATTGTCATTACCGGCGGTGGCCAGGGTATCGGCCTCGGCATCAGCCAGTCGATGCTTGCCGCCGGGGCGGCGCTGCTGGTGGCCCAACGCTCCCCGCTGCCGTCGGACCTCGCAGACCAGGACTGGGTGCACTGGGTCGAAACGGATCTTTCAAATCCCGACAGTTATGCGGCAGTTGCGGATGCCGTGCAACAGACTTTCGGCAAGATCGACGTGTTGATCAATAACGCCGGCTTCATGTTCGAAAAACCGCTTGATGACTTACAGCTCGAAGAATGGAACCGGATGATCGCAGTTAACCTGACCGCGCCCGTGTTTTTAAGCAAGCACTTATTGCCGCTGCTGCGCGCCGAGAAGGGCGGCAGCATTATCAACATCGGTTCGATCGAGGGTCTCGCTGCCAACCCCCAACACACTGCCTATTGTGCCTCCAAGGGTGGTATACACGCGCTAACCCGGGCCATGGCGATCGACCTCGGCAAAGATAATATCCGCGTCAATGCAATTGCTCCCGGCTGGATACGCACGGATCTGAGCGACGATTACATCAACGCCCAGCAGGATTCCGAAACAGCCTGGGAGAATTTGTATAAAATGCACCCGGCCGGGCGCATTGGCGAACCTGAAGATGTCGGTAAGCTCGCCGTTTATCTCGCGAGTGACGATTCCACATTTGTCACTGGCCAGGTCATTGTCATCGACGGCGGCAGAACCAGCAAACTGCCGCTACCCTTTTGATCAGAATCACTAATTTAAGGTTTAACAACTGATGTCTGCAGTAGAAAAATTAATAGAGGGTTATCGAGACTATCGCGACGGACCCTACGAACTGAGCCGTCCTTTAATCGAGAACCTGGTTGCCAAGGGTCAGCGCCCTGAAGTGGCCGTGATCGCGTGTTCCGATTCACGCGTCGATCCGGCCATTCTGTTTCAGGCGGATCCGGGTGATCTGTTCGTCATCCGTAATGTCGCTAACCTGGTGCCACCGATGGAGCTGGAGGGCACCTATCACGGCACCAGTGCTGCATTGGAATTTGCGATCCTGGGACTCGATGTCAAACACCTGGTTGTGCTTGGCCACGCCCATTGCGGTGGCATCAAGTTGATGATGGATCCCGAACCCTATGACAGTTCTTTCAAGTTCGTCCCGTCCTGGGTGTCGATGCTTGCCGCGGCTCACCGACGAGTACTCGCCACCATGTCAAAGGCTGGTGAGGAAGCCTGCACCAGGGCCTGTGAGCAGAACGCGGTACTGGTATCGCTTGAAAATCTGACCACGTTTCCGTGGGTACGCGAGCGAGTCGAGTCTGGCGCACTGCAGTTGCATGGCTGGTATGTAGATATTGCCGGCCCTGAACTCAGTGGCTACGATTGGGAAGCGGGAAAATTTACGCCAATTACCTAACCTAGCCGAGGACGGCATGACCTGTATTCTGGTGACCCACGAAATGGGCTTTGCACGTGAAGTTGCCGATCACATTTATTTTACCGATCGCGGCGTCATTGTTGAGCATGGGCCGCCCTCCACGTTTTTTACCGAGGCCACGGATGCGCGAACCCAGGAATTCCCGAGCCAGATTCTCTAGTATTTGTAACCGCGCTCGCAGCTTATAAATCTAACCTTTGTCAACAATGTCACAAACACGATTGACGTTAATGCTGCAGGCCGTCAAAATGCCAGCTGCGTTAGCCTGAGCCAGCCCCGAGCCTGGCGGAATTATAAGAGCGTGGCCACACCACCTGACAGATGAGCAACATTTTCCCCCGCAACTGCAAAATGAACCTACCGCTCGCGGTACAGGGCGACGGTGTTTATATTATTGACCGTACCGGTAAACGTTACCTCGACGCATCGGGGGGTGCTGCGGTCTCCTGCCTCGGCCACAGCGACGCAGCAGTTATCAAGGCAATCAGGAAACAGGTCAAGCGTCTTGAATTCGCCCATACTGGATTCTTCAGCAGCATACCGGCCGAAGCGCTTGCCGAGTTACTGATCAAGGAAGCGCCCGGGACACTCGATCGGGTTTACCTGGTTTCAGGGGGTTCCGAAGCGGTCGAAGCGGCAATCAAGCTCGCACGCCAGTATTACATCGAGATCGGGCAACCCGACCGTCATCGGGTCATTGCCCGCAAGCAGTCGTATCACGGCAACACCCTGGGTGCACTCGCGGCCGGCGGTAACCTGTGGCGCCGCGAACCATTTGCACCGTTGATGATTGAAACCACGCACATTGCACCCTGCTACAGCTATCGTGACCAGCACAAAGACGAAACCGAGTTTGATTATGGCCAGCGGGTTGCCAATGAACTCGAAACTGAAATCGAGCGACTCGGTGCAGAACAGGTCATGGCATTCATCGCCGAACCAGTAGTCGGGGCGACCCTCGGCGCGGTGCCCGCGGTAAAGGGCTATTACCAGCGCATTCGCGAAATCTGCGATCAATACGGGGTATTATTAATTCTCGACGAAGTCATGTGCGGCATGGGTCGAACCGGCAGTCTCTATGCCTGCGACCAGGAGGGTATCGCGCCGGATATTATGACCATCGCGAAAGGACTGGGCGCAGGTTACCAGCCGATCGGGGCCATGCTTTGTACCGATACCATTTACAATGCAATCGCGCAGGGTTCGGGATTCTTCCAGCACGGACACACTTATCTCGGGCACCCGGTCGCCTGCGCCGCCGCACATGCGGTCGTGAAAAAAGTGATGGACAAGCGGTTGCTCGACCGGGTGCTAGCCCAGGGCGTACGCCTGCGCAAAGCGCTGCTGGACAATTTCGGGGAGCATCCGAATATAGGCGATATCCGTGGCCGAGGGCTGTTTCTGGGGCTCGAGTTTGTGCGCGAACGGGACAGCAAGTCGCCTTTTCCGCCTCAGCTCGGCTTCCACAAAAAATTCAAGCAGGCGGCAATCGATGCCGGGCTCATCTGCTACCCGATGGGCGGCACCATCGACGGACAACAGGGTGATCACGTGCTGCTGGCACCACCCTTCATCATCGATAGCGGGCACATCGAAGAAATCGTCACCAAGCTCGACCAGGCGCTCAAGTCCACACTACGCACGTTATGACGCGTGACGTCGTCATCATGGCTGCGCCGAACGGCGCGCGTAAAACCAAACTCGATCACGCTGCCCTGCCCGTTTCTATTGAAGATACCGCCAGCGAGGCGGCTCAATGCTATGCCGCCGGCGCCAGTGTGCTGCACGCACACGTGCGTGGGAAAAATGACGAACATGTTCTGGATGCCGGGCTTTACCGCGAATTGATCAAAGAAATGACGCGGCGGGTTCCCGGTATGCTGATCCAGGTCACTTCCGAAGCGATCGGAATTTACACACCCGAGGAGCAGGTTGCCTGTATCCAGGCGGTGGTACCGAAAATGGCGAGCATGAGTCTACGCGAGATCAGTTCAAATTTCGAGCGACCCGAGTATGCACGGCAATTTTTCGAATGGTGTGACGAGCACGAAGTTCATATCCAGCATATTGTTTTCTCGGCCGAGGAATTTCAACACTTTCTCGACTATCGCGAACGCGGCATCATCCCAGCCGGTCACCGCTGTATTCTGTTCGTGCTCGGGCGTTATAACGTTAACTTCCAGTCTGAGCCTGCCGATCTCGAACTATTCCTGCAACATGACCTCGATGGGCTCGACTGGTTTACCTGTGCGTTTGGCAACCAGGAGCAGCAATGCGTGATGGCGGCTATCAACACCGGCGGCAACGCCCGCGTTGGTTTTGAAAACAATCTCTACCTGCCCAATGGCGAGATGGCAGCAAGTACCGCGACTCTGGTGTCGAGCCTGGTTGATTCCATGCAGGCAGCGGGTTGCCAGCCTGCAGACAGCACCAGTGCGCGTCAGTTACTCGGCGTACGCAAGGTGTAAACCAGCAACGCGGTTGCACCCAAGCAGAACGCGGCCATCATCATCGAGATTGCCAGGAACGACATTTGCCACTCGAGCAGGGTACCAACCAGGGCCGGGCCAAGTGCCGATGAAAATACCATGATCGCATTGGTCATCGATTTGATCGCACCGAGATGCCTGGCGCCATAAAGCTCCGCCCAAAGAGCGCTCAGGCCGGTGAAATAAAGTCCGGAACTGATACCCATCAACGACATGTAAGGCCATACGATGAATCGGTGATCGGATAGGTTCAGCACCACCAACGCCAGCGCCAGCGGCAACAGAAACAGCGGCACCACGCGCCGCGCACTGAAACGATCAATCAAAATACCTGAGTAAATCGTGGTCATGACCGACACCAGCGAATAGAGCCAGTAGTTTCCCGTCAACCACAGGCTGCTCCAGTGCTTGGCGTTGGCGATTTCAGTTGGAAAAAAGAACAGTGCCGTGCCAATCATCGACGGCGCGATCATTGCCGGCAACATGAAATAGAATCGCACCTCGGCAAGCATTTGCCGGCGCGTATAGTCACTCTGAAGATCTTCCTGTTGCGCCCGTTTTTCGAGCACATCTTTGTGTTCGGCATGGCGTTGGCTGTGCCCTTTCAGTAACCACAGTGCCAACAGAATCGCCGCCAAAACCACTACCGCGACGATATAGAAGGTTTGACGCCAACCCCACAGCTGCGAGGCGTAGAGGCCGAGCACCGGCAACAGGGCTTCACCGAACGCAAAACCAATCGCGGCGAGCGCGATTGCCTTGCCGCGATCGGCACTGTGGTAGCGTGCCATCGAGGTTATTCCGGCGTGACTGCTGAGTCCCTGGCCGAACTGCCGCAGCATGAATATCGCCAACACAAGCATTAACGGTGAAGTAACCGAACCCATCAGCAGGCAGGCACAGCTCAGTCCAAGCAACGCCAACGCAGTGAACAGGCGTAGATCGAGTCGATCGATCAGCGCGCCGGTCCAGTTGATAACGAGCGCAGATGCAAGCGTGCCGATCATGTAAGTGCGACCCCAGCTACCGGCATCGAGACCAAAATCCGCCTGGATTCCGGCACCGAATACCCCGATAAAATAGGTTTGCCCCGCGCTCGACATGAACGCGAGGAAAAATCCGAATCCGAGGAAACGCGAATTCGACAGGGCGAAGCGCCAGTAGTCAACGAGCATTGATTATTATTAACTGTGCAAGCTTATAGCCGCGCAACGTTATCAGGAAACCGGGCAAAAACCTATGCCGGCACCGGAAAGAAAATCAACGGGCAAAACGACTCGATTCGGTGCGGCAGCAGCTCGAAAACTATAAATGTTGCACTGCAACATAAGTCTCTATAGGATAGTGGCATGTCTAGGATTAGCGCTTCATACCATACAACGGACATCCTGCCCGATGGGAGGATCGTGCACCTGCGCGCGATCAAACCCGACGATCGGGAAAAACTGCGCGAGGGATTTCTCAAACTCAGCAAAGCATCGGTGCGCGATCGCTTTTTCAGCGTCAAACGCGATCTGACCCCGGCAGAACTAAGCTACTTTACCGAGGTGGATTTCCTGCATCACGTGGCGTTGGTCGCCGAACTGCAAATCGGTTCAGAGCGAATCCCTGTCGGTGTCGGCCGCTTCGTACAGAATCAGGATCAGCCGGATCACTCGGAGATGGCAATCACCGTCATCGATGAACTGCAGGGTCAGGGCATTGGCAGGATATTGCTGTCTCGACTCGTCGATTGCGCGCGCAAACTTGAGGTGCGGCATCTCGATGCCACCGTGCTCGCGCAGAACACACGAGTTTCGAAGCTGATGCGTAAAACGGGGCTACCGCTCGAATCGAGCCTCGACAAAGGTATCAGAACCCTGTCGCTTGCTCTCTAATCTTGCCCCCAAGGGCTTGTTAGAGATGATAAAGGTAATTGAACTGCAATGAATCCCCCTCGTCACGAGCAACATACTCGAATCGAAGTTCCGTTCTCTCGTTGGAAATATAACTAAGCCCCGCACCCACCATCAGCCCACTATCATCGCCGATATCTAAACCCGCGCGCGCCAACCAGCCTAAATCTCCGCTGATAATGCCATCCACGGTATAGGTCCCCCAGACACCGGTACTGTCACGCTTGAAGCCATAATCCATCAAACCCAGTTCGATCGCGCTATTCACACCCTCCATCAGATTAACCTCGATCAAATCATAGGCGACGAAAAACTGAAAGCCGACCTCGTCGTCTTCATCATTGTCGTCATCATTGATAGAGTTACTTGAAAGACCGACCCCGATCGAAAAAAGGTCTTTATTCAGCAACGGCTGGCTTTCATCAGAAATTGCTGGTGTCATAGAACCACCACAGAGAAAGGCAAAAGATAAAGCAAGCAGGTATCTGCGCATTTTAGCTGTCATTCCAGAATCCTTATTATAAATCGATTGAATTGCGCGGCATCGTAACCATGCTCAGCCCTGCGATCAAGGCGGAACAGCCGGAGAAGTCAATAAAGTGAAAAATTGTGCATAGCGAACGATTTCAAATCGGGATTGCGATGATTACCTGGGAAGAGATTTGGCCTTACGCAGGAATCGGCCCGATCTCATCGCTTATCAAAAAAGATTGCGCTTGCCCTGGCCGGGTTAATCGATCACTACCAGTCCTCGATGCACATCGCAGAGGCGCTCGCCACCCTTTTCAGTGACCACAAACGGTTCCGAAACAGCGGCGCCAAATTCGTCCAGCCATACTCCGGATTGAAAGTGGAAACACATGCCTTCTTCGAGCACGGTTTTGTCTCCGGGACGCAGGCTGGCGGTACGCTCACCCCAGTCTGGCGGAAAATTCAACCCGATCGAATATCCAACCCGGCTCTCCTTGCGGTAGCCATTCTTGTTAAGCACATCCTGCCACACGCGTTCCACGTCCTCGCAACTGGTGCCCGGCCGTGAGACTTCGAGTGCGGCGTCGACTCCAGTGACAATGACCTCAGCCAGCCGGGATACTTCGGCCGGTGGTTTGCCTAAATGCATGGTACGGGTTAGTGGCGCATGGTAATGACGACGCGCAGCCCCGATTTCCATCACCACCAGCGAATCCGCAGGCAGCGGTTCGTCGCTCCAGGTTAGATGCGGTGTACTGGTGCCCTCACCAACCTGGATCAGCGGGCACAGGCTGGTGTAATCACCGAACTTGCCGGGCAAACCGAGCACCTGGCTTTCGTAAACCGCTGCGATAATTTCATTTTGCGGCGTATCAGGTTTCAGCAATTCGATCGCACGATTCATGGCCAGGGTGCAAATTTCACCGGCTTCGCGCATGTATGCAATTTCATTGTCGGATTTCACCAGTCGCACCCAGTTAACCAGTTCCTGGTTGTCGCAAATATTGGCATCCGGCAGTCCCGCTACCAGGTGGTGGTGGGCACGGGCCGTGTAATAGTGAGCGTCGAGCTCGACACCAATCGCAGCCTTACCCCAGCCCCGACTATTGATGTACTCGCACAATTCGTCGAACGGATGTTGCGTCGGATGGTGCACCAGTGGCTCCGAGAACGAAATGATACTCGCCGCGGGAAGATCGGTCGTGATATGCGCCGATTTTGCATCCTGGGCGCGACCAAACCAGATCGGCATTTCTTCATCGACGTGCACCAGTACACATTGCGGGGTGTAAAACGACCAGCCATCAAAGCCGGTGAGGTAACACATGTTGGCTGGGTCCTGGCACAGGATCAGGTCAAAACCGGCCTTGCGCATGCGCAGTTTCGTGCGCATCACGCGGTCCGCGTACTCCGACTTTTCGAAGGGTTTTTGATAAGCCATCAACTTTAAACCAGCACCTGTCGGGCAAAATTCGATTCAGGCACTATACGCTAAACCTAACGACCTAAAAATATCGTATCCATTAATATCGAGCAGGTTTGATTGTCTCCTGAACCAGTTACCAGGTTTTAAATCATCTTGTCAGCGTAGGTACTGATGTTTTTAAAATGGGGGGCGTAGCAAATGTTCAATACGATCTGTAAGAACTACCCTTCCAGCGTCCGGCATGTAACCCTGCCGGGGCCCCACCCCGGTAATACCATTTACTCCGATAGCCACGTTGATGGTTGTTTCTTTTATGCAGCCGACCATGCCCATGCCCTCGATGATATGAACCCGGGTAAACAACCGCAGTCTGTTTTTCTCGAGGTTCATTTACGTAGACAACCTGGGGTTCTGCAGATCTCTGAGCGGCTTCCTGCCTGGTTTTCTCCAACTTTAGCTTCTCCAGTTCCATGCGTTCTTTATGCAACCGCTGCCATTGATTTTTGATCGAATAATAATCGTTTGCAACACTGGTTTTTGCGGGCTCGCGGTTTCGCATGTCGATCTTCGTTACAGCTGTTGCAGACGTTTCAGGGGCGGCATCCGAATAATGGGTAACGCCCTTCTCGTCGACCCATTTATGCACGACCGCAGCTGATACGGGCAGGAATATGCAACTGCTTAACAGGAAAAAGGTTAGATTGTTGATCAATCGCTGCATGACAATTCGACCGAATTTTCTGCTCCTGGTTCTGAAATCGTACAACTGGATTCCGAACCGATCAAAGGATTTAATAATATCAAAATCAAGCCTTGGCCTGATTACGACTCAAAGCCTCAATATGTGCGGGACCTATGCCACAACAGCCACCGACTATCTGCACGCCCGCGTCAAGCCATTTGGTTGCCGCTTGCTGAAATTCGTCGGCGCTGCAAACGCTATCGAATTGCATGCGCAAATCGACGAACTGCCCGGAATTCGGGTAAATTGCAATTGGACCATCCCAGCAGCTTTTTAATATTTCTAACGCTGCATCGGTCGTGTCTGCCTCGGAATGCATAATCGAAAAAATGACATTTTCCGAATCGATCGCATCAACCACCGTCCGCAGAGCCTGATTCAAAGGCACCTCGGGACAGCCCATTCCATGCGCGGTGACGACCTCCGATCCATCCGCGTCGTTACGATCACAGGTAAACCCCAGTATCACGGGTAGGTCGAATCCTGCCACAGCTTCATACATCGCCAAGGTGACTTCCGTATCAAACAGCATCTCAAGCGCGAATAAATCGACACCCGCGTCATACAGAACCCCGGCCTGATCCCGGCAGTTTGAAACCAGGGCCCCGTCCTTCGGCAACAGTGAGCGATCGGAATTCGCGGCAAACGTCGACAACGAGCCCGCGGACCAAAGCGAGGCACGATCAAGGCCCGTGCAGGCGACTGCATCGTTAAATAAAGCAACGGCCTGTCGATTCAGGTACTCGAACTGGTCTCCGAGCCCGACCGGCTCGAGCACATGACGCGCGAGCGCGAAGCTATTGACGATATGCAGCCTCGCTCCGGCCCGAAGATAGTCTTCGTGGACTTCTCGAATCACGTCACCATGATCGCGGACCGCAAACGCACTCCAACCCGCGCCCTCAAACGGCACACCGCGCCGTTCCAGCTCGGTGCCGAGAGCACCATCCATGAGTATGAATTCACTCCGGCCGATGCTTTCCATCAAGCTTGAAGAAGTATTAGTTGTCATCGTTCTAGCCGGTTTCTAATTCTACCCATAAGGGTTGATGATCAGATCCTTGTGCTGATTCGTCAACCCACGATGCCCTGGCAATAGCGTTAAGATCTGCTGTTACGAAACAATAATCCAGCCGTGCGCTGTGCTCGTCTCCGGGACGCCCAGGATTCGGATGCCAGGTCAACACATTACTGCCCGGATTTTTCTGAGCCCAGATATCCGTTAGTAAGGGTCCTTTATGCCCCGCAGTTGCGGTGGCAATAATTGCATACTCGGGGCTTTCGGGATGCATATTGAAGTCGCCCAGAACTACCGCGTTCTGTGGCATCGGTGGTTGCACTACGCCGGCGGTCCAATCCCGCTCAGCACCGGGGGTGACCGGACCGGTCCAGGCACCGCCCTCGGACGGCGAATTCTGCACCAGCTTGATCACGAAATTTGCCTGGTGCTGGCGTTCCTCGCTTGAAACCGAACCGAAATGCAAATTGTAGAAGCGCAGTGCCCCGCCTGGTGCGTCAATTACGCCCTCAAGCACGCCCATCTGCATGTTAAATTCAGACTCGATAGCCATGCGGGGCAACGGATAGTATCGCTTGCTCAAGATCGGCCAACGACTGAGCAACATCTGTCCATGCTCAACACGCCGATTGAAAATTGTACCATCCGCAAGTTTTTCGCTGCCATCGATATCGAAGGCGGCATCAAATACCCAGTAGTAGCCGGGTAGCAATGCAGCAATGTCCTCGGGTTGAGAAGGCCCATCCGGTGGCCCATAATTTCGCTCGATCTCCTGCAGGGCAATAATGTCGGCGCCCTCAACCGAGTCAATTACTCGTTGCAGATCGTACCGATCGTCCTTGCCGATGGCATAGTGAACGTTATAAGTGACAATTTTCATAGCAGCAGTACATCATCAAGTTACGGCATCTTATATTAATCTGATTTAAAAGAGTCGAACTCGGTCGCTGATATAGAGAATTTCAGGGTCTGTTTTCTCCATAGCGGACGCTGGGGAAATGCCTACGATTCCTAGAACGGCCATAAGCAGACCTTGGGAGTATCCACGTACATAAACCTAGTCGTTGACAATGTAGCGATTCAGGTAAATCAACAACGCCTTTGTTTTATTCTGATACTACTAGTTACTCTAACGATCAGTTTGCAAGAAACATAGCTAGTAATAGAAGCAAAAGGGTCACTCCTTGCATACCAACCCTTGCAATCATTAACTGCGTTGAATGTTTCTGGTCAAAATCTCCACCATGAGCCATCGACCATATACCAGTGCCAATCAAACCGACAGTCATCAAAAGAGCAGCCACTATTACCACGTTCAAAATATCCATTACATCTCTCCAGATATGATGTTCTTATGATTTTAAAGAACGTAATTTAGTTATTATTGATACGGATCAATGAAAAGTAATTGGGGATAGTGTTGAGATGAAGTTACGATATCTGCGAATGAAAACAATACTTTTCAAAATGATCGGCACTGGTTACCGTGCCTATATGGGAAACTGGTATCCATAATAATGAGCGTTTCTTTTCCCGATAACGGTCTCTCAAGTTCGCATCTCCACGGGCGGAGACCAACCAATTACGGACCCTCAGTTAAAGAAGATTCTGGGCTTCTGTCACAAGTGTCTGCACTAGTTCAGCCGCCGGCATTTCTCTATTGAGCGCTGCTGCCTGTCCATAAAGAAGAAATCTAAAATCCAGTGTGTCGTCAGAGGCCTCTTTCAAAGGATTACTTAACGTATACATGGTTGGAAAATCTGGTAATGGAAGACGGTGAGCAGCGATTGACTCGATATAGTCATTTTTCCTGGCCCGAGCCGGTCTTCCGGAAAAGGCCTTTGTTAATCGGGTATCATCATCCCTGGCGTTTCGTATTGCTTCCAGGTGCACATTACTCACATTGGCCTCGGGGCAAGAGAGAAATGCAGTGCCCATTTGCACACCGCATGCTCCCAGCATAAAAGCTGCAGCCACACCTCTTCCATCTGCAATTCCGCCAGCAGCAACTACCGGAATATTAACCGCATCGACAATTTGTGGGACAAGCGCCATGGTGCCAACTCCATGATCTTCATGATTGACATCAAGACTCCCCCGATGGCCTCCAGCCTCCCATCCCTGGGCAACAACGATATCGACCCCAGATCGCTCCAGAGCAATGGCTTCGGCCGTAGTAGTTGCGGAACAGAGTATTCGGCATCCTGCCTCCTTTAATGAATCAATTGCATTGGATTCTGGCAATCCAAAATGAAAACTGACTAATGGAGGCTTTATATCAAGCAACAGTTCTAGCCTTTCTTCAGTGAATGTAAGTAACGGTTTGGTAACGTCCTGTGGTACCTCACTCAGCCCAACCTCCGAGTAAAATGGCTTAAGCCTTTCTCGTGCGGATTCGACTACATCCGGTTTACTAACGGGCGTGTCATGTGCAAAGAAATTTAAGTTGAAAGGTTTGTCGGTTAACTTTCGGATTTTTTCTGCATCTTCCCTTATTGTCTCTGTCGGTGTTTCCGAATATCCCATCGATCCGATTCCACCCGCATTACAAACAGCGGCCACCAGTTCCACTGTTGTAGAACCAGCCATTGGCGCCTGGATTATTGGATGCTCATTACCTAGCAAATCGGTTAGATGTTTTTTTGGCCACATAAGTAAATCCCTCGATTTTCAAAATATTCTAAACTGAACGCCACTTTGTGTCAGCGCAACTATCCTGGTTGGAAGGTTATGGCTAGCAACGAAAGGGGGATGGCGCTATCCCATTAGCAGACACTGAAAAGCCCTTATGGTGGGTCACAGAACGACCATAAACGGACGGTTAGCAGGTACAAAAACCCCTCTCAGAGTCAATTCCTGTTGAACTTTTGTACTATAGTCAGCTTATGAAAATTGTATCTGCTCTAGTATCAATAGTAGGTGGCATCCTCATACTCTTTGCTAATTACGCCATGATTTCAAGCGGACATGTCTACATTATTTCTTTAAGATTAGGCCCCGAAATAAAAGCAGTTGGCCCTTCTTTTTGGTGGAATACGGGAGCACAATGTGGGCTTGGATTGGCGTTTGTAATCTATGGTGTAGTTTATATTACTACCGGCGATCGATATATTCCCAATATGCATGAGAATCCTATTAGATGTATGAAGGTAGTAGTTTTACCAGGTTTAATTTTCGCCCTTTTATCCGGATTTGTCTTACAGTACCTATAGCCAGGTTTTTATCTTTAAAGTTGCTAGCTAAAGTCGAATGCGCACTCTAGTCGCATTATCTATCGGTCCTTAATCAACGACACTAACAATCGATTGCTAAGCGCCCGCTACGAGTGGAACTCGCTTGCTGGTGGTGAAAATTTAAGAGTCTATATTCTCGCAAGCAGACGCTGAAAATCACTTATCGGGCTTCTGAGAACGGCCAGGAACCGGCATTGCGATAAACGATTAGGTATGATTAGAGAGGAATCAATTCGTTTGCCAGCTTAACATGCGATATCCGAATTAAGCGAACGCCCTCGGAAATTATAGAGAGGCAACCGGTCTTATAAATTTACCGTTGGATCAACAATAAAACTGAATATTACAAAATGATTAAACTTCTGGCCTTAGTAAGAACAAATTGGATTGCTTTCACACTGCTTACTCTGGTCGTCATAACGACTTTGTCTCTTTGGCCACTGAAAAATTTACCATCGGTGCCAGGAACTGATAAAACCCATCATTTGATAGCTTATGCAGTCCTTATGTTTCCCACGGCTTTACGCAAACCAGATAAATGGATGATGTTCGGTTTACTATTTATAGCTTACAGTGGTGCAATCGAATTATTGCAACCCTATGTAAACCGTTACGGCGAATGGCTAGATATGGCAGCAAATGCTGCAGGTTTGGTCTGTGGTTTGATTGTCGCAGAGCTGGCAAATCGCTTTTACCCAGTCATTTCAAATCGTTCGCGGTAAATTCTGGGATGAATTTGTATTTGGGAAGATGATATCTTGGCAGTGGCAGAAACTCAAAACGACTGCAATTGGTTATTTATCGCCGCTGATTTATGGAGTCTGAGAGTCGACATTCTCCAAAAGAGACACTCATAAAACCCAGGTCGGGGCAATCTTCGGCCAGGAACGAACATTTATAATTCAGCTCAAAAAGAAATCATAATTGCTTCTTGTCATTCTGTCGTAAGCCGGAATCCATCGTCGAACCTCCTCCAAAATCAGCCAGCGGCCAGCCGCTCCCGCATGCGCTCAACCGTTTTCTCGAGTTCCTGCGCCGCGCGATTGCGCACCAGTTTCGTCGGAATCAGGAAGCCGACATCGACGTAGGACTCGTAGACGATTTCATGCAAGTCCTCGCGAGGTCCCGGTAAGATCATCCAGGCGCCGGAAATAACGCGAAAATCCCCGCCGGTGCGACGCCAGGTTATCAACTCGTATGGTCGCACGTAATCCCTTTGCAGCGTGTACTCGAAGGTGAGTATCCAGGCTTTGATCGTATAGCGTACCCGCGCACCGCGATCGTCCTCGTCGATGATTTCGATTCGGCGTATTCCCTTGAAGGTTTCCTTGAAACGGTCGTAATCGGTCAACAGCGCCCAGATGGCATCGCGAGACGCTTGCAGGTGGAAGGTTGCGCGAAGTCCATGAACACCCTGATCGCTGGTCACGTCCTCGATGAGGATCGATTTTTCCGTGGCTGCGCCATCGCCGGGCGCGAGCACCACACCGATGAAAAGTAGAACAAGCGAAAAACCCGTGCGCTGAATCTTATCGTTCAACCAATGCCCCAAGCAGTAATCGGGAGACAGTATACCTATTTGCTCTCTTGCTCGAGACCGAAATAGGTACGCTGCCACCGGTATCTCGCTGATTCATCAAGTTTGATCGTCTGTTATCTCCAAAGGAGACGCTCAATTCGCGGGGCCAGGAAGCAATCTTCGGCCATAGCGGACACTTGTGCTAAAGACTAGTATCATTCGATACGCATCCATGCCTTCGGCCAGCTTAATGTGGATTTCCGAGGTAAAAAAGGCACGCCTGTAAATATATATTAGAAGGCCACGGGGCTTTTAAATGAGCGTTATATGCTTGATCAAATGAACAAATTTATAATCGGATTTGTGGCCGTACTCATAAGCAACATTGCTTATGCGAACAATAGCAAAATTGGCCGCTTCTCGACCGTCACAGAATCTGAATGTAATTGGGAAATCATTCTGGGCCCCGAAGGGAAAGGTGAATTTCTGCAAATATGCCGACTAGAAGATGGGTCGGGTATTGATCATGCAGATAAGCAAAGCATTACCTGGAGTCATTATGGTGACATCATTACCATCACCTTCGCAGATGGAAAAGAGAATTTTGAATATAGGGCTTCCTTGCCATGCAGCAGTTTCGGAAGCAATGGCGCGACGAATGGTTTGGTTGGTAAAGGGAGGCGATTCTGGAAGGCTCCAATAAGTTGCAAATAGCGTATAACAAGGGCATGTCGCCGTGGGAATGGCGTCGGAAAGGCAATTAATAAGGCTTTAAATCATCGAACATGACTTCGGTCATCTTCGGTGTCCTGACTATCCTGGCTCTGTGACCTTTGTTCAGTCACTATGTCAATCCGAACTTGTGACCCTTGTTCAGTCACTCTGTTATTCCGAACTTGTGACCCTTGTTCAGTCACTATGTCAATCCAATCCCGTGACCTTTGATCAAGTACAAGGTCGACGGTTTCCAATTCGAGATCGGTGTCATCTTCAGAGTCACGACTAAACTGGCTTGGTAGCCCGGGATTACCTGTCGCTTCGAGGGTTTCTAATTCGGGATGATGGTTATCTTCGATGTCACCAATTTCGAGATCGGTATCATCTTCAGAGTCACGACTAAGCTGGTTTGGTAGCCCGGGATTACCTGTCGTTTCGAGGGTTTCCAATTCGGGATGATGGTTATCTTCGATATCATCAATTTCGAGATCGGTGTCATCTTCGGGGTCACGACTACCCCGCTTCGATACTTTCATGATAAACCTGCCGGAATTGCACTACCTTCACATCGATCTTCATCGAATAACCAGGTAAAGAAACACTCTAGCTAAATACCCAACCAATGGCATCACCCATTCAAGTTAAATGCAACCTGATCGGTATGAATTAATAAATATCTCGTTCAGTTTCGGTGCGTCGTTATGTGGCAAGCGCAGCTTCGATTGACCAAAGACTAAGTACTTGCCCTCGTTAATTTTAGCTGCCTGGTTCACGAGTAAGTTATTTTAGCCTTTGAAGATGTATCCCGTTTGGATCAAACTCGGCTGCTTGTGTATCGGATTTTAGAGTCGCCTTTCTCCAAAGCTGACACTCAATTGGCTGGGCTAGTAGGCAATCTTCGGCCAATTTTAGACGCTCTATACGCGCCTGCATCAATATGGATTTGTAACGCTTAAACCACTGATGCAGGTCAACATGGCCGATGTTCCAGCATGGTCCAATTGGCTTTCTTGGCTAGCACATACTGTATAAGCAAGGCGCGTTGTTCGTCGTGGCGCCAATGAAGAAAGGAGCTTCACCATGACACAGCCCATCCAGCGACTGGCTCACCTGCAGACTGGAACCGTGGATCTTCACGTGCAGCACGTGGAGGGAAGTCCCTGGAATGCGCTGTTGTGGATCTTCTTCGGTCGTGAGCGCATCGAAGGGCTGCCGCTCAGCGTCTACGTCATCGAGCACCGCGACGCTCTCATCCTGATCGATGCGGGCATAACACCGCGAGCCGTGACAGATCCCGAGTTTTGGCCTGATGCGGTCACACGGGTAATCATGAACAATATTTTCCGCTTCCATATCGAGCCCGAGGATGCGCTCGGGAAGCAGCTGAGTCGCGCCGGTTACGCGCCGGAAGACGTTGACAAAGCCATCATCACGCATCTTCACTTCGATCATGTCGGCGGCATCGAGGATATCCCCGGAGCAGAGCTCATTACCTCCAAGGAAGCGTGGGAGCACATGCTCGGTCCTCACCCGGAGCGAGAGGGCGTGCTGCGTCGAGACATCGAGATCCCGGGCGCGAACTGGCGGCAGATCGAATACGGTCCAATCGAAGATGCCACGCTGCAACCGTTCACCCACGGACACGATCTCATGGGCGACGGCTCGATCGTGTTGCTGCCTACCCCGGGGCACCTCGACGGATCGTTGTCGGTATTCCTTCGCGTCGATCCACCCATCCTTTTCGTTGCAGATCTCTGCTACCGCACCGATCTCCTCATCAATGAACAATTCCCCGGTACGGGGGAGCACGAGTTGCTCGCGGAGAGCTGGGCCAAGGTACGCGCACTAAAAGCGCGCTTGCCCGATCTGCTTATCGTGCCGAGCCATGAAAAGACCGCGGTGGCCCGGCTCTTGGCACACCCCCTAGTCAACGGGGGACGATGGCAATCCGGCAGCGGTAGCGTCGGAGTCCGTTGTGGGTCATAAACAGACTCCGATTTAAAAATTCTGAGTGACTGGTTTTAATGCCAGGCGCTTAATAAAATTCCCCCCGGAATTAAATTTTCAGCAATCAACATCGTTCGAATTTATAATCCGCTACAATCCGCTCCGGGGGAACCGTGATGGTACGTAAAATCGTTTATCCGGATGCTGACGAAAAATCAGCTCAACTTATTACCGGTGACCATCTTGCCAAACTTGAAAGTCTTGGTGAGTTCAAGATTTACGGTGACCAAGAAGAACCCGACGATGCAGCTTTTATCGAACGCCTCTCCGATGCCGATGCGGCCATCTCCGGATGGGGCCTCAGCAATGCAGTGCTTAAGGCACTGCCAAAGCTTGAGGTTATCTCATTCACCGGGCTCGGCGTGTCAACCTTCATCGATATCGCCGAAGCCTCCCGCCGAAACATAACGGTGACCCACACGCTGTCCGCGGCGGAAACGATCGCGGAACATACCATGGCCCTGATGCTTGACGCTGCCAGGCAGGTTAGTCGTCTCGACCGGGACCTTCGTAATGGCTTCTGGAATACGGACCTTTATGCAATGGATTTACGCGGCAAAACCCTGGGACTGGTTGGTTTTGGGCGCATCGCAGCAGCCCTGGTACCCCTCGCGCAGGCATTCGGCATGAAGGTTATTTGCTGGACGCGTAATCCCACTCGTGAACGCGCCGAGCGGCACGGGATCGATTTTACCGATCTCGAACATCTGTTAAAAACCAGCGACGTTATTTCGCTGCACTTGTTGTCTACAGCGGAAACCGACGGCTTGCTCGATGCGAATCGGCTGCATTCGATCAAGCAAGGCGCGCTTTTAATTAATACCGCGCGCTCCAGTCTGCTCGATGAAGCCGCGTTGGCTGATCTGCTTCGGTCAGGCCATCTTGGAGCCGCGGGGATTGATGTGTTTGACGACGAACCAATCTCACCGGATCATGCGTTTCTCAAGCTGGACAATGTCGTCATGACGCCCCATGTCGCCTATAACACGCCCGAGGCACTTGCTGATATGTACGACACAGCGATCAATAATCTGGTGGCATTCTATGCGGGAAAACCCCAGAACGTGGCTACCGTGGCGTGAACAACGTTACTCGAGTTGGCAGGCTTTAGCGACTTAACTCAAAATTTCTTCTGGTTCGGAACGCGTCGCAATTCGTCAAACACCTTCACCTCCCAGGGCCTGATCGCCATTATAAAACTGCAGCCAAAGCGATCCTCTAGCGGAACGGATTCGGAATCGAGTCTCAGTTCCTGCGCATCGATAGCAAGTTGTTTTATCTTTTTGATTATCTCGGCATTTGCCGCGCGCGAAAAAACACCCGAAATATAGATACGGAACTCACCGTTACCATCAAACGACGAATCAAAGAACTCGGTCTGGACCTCTCGTTCATAAAAGCGCTCAATCGGGCCACCCGGTAGAAACCTGAAGTTTTTTGAAATCATCAGCTTTACGCGATTGCCCGGTTGTAATTCGATTAGTTTCATACGATCCAGTTTCGCCAACAGGCGTATGCCCTCGGTCTCGGAAATATCGTAGATATCGATGATCTCCGAGAACTCGAGCTTGTTCATCAGGAAATGCGCCATCATCAAAAGTTTTACGTCGGAAACCAGCTCGGTTTCCTGCTCGAGCGTCAGCTGGTGCGTCAGCTCGATATTTTTTTCCCTGTTGTGAATCAGATCGGAAATCTCGAGATGCAAGATCTCGCAAATCTGCTCCAGGCGCGCCAGTGTAAAGCTGTTTTCGGCGAACAGGCGCTTGATGCTGGCTTCGGACAGTCCCAGGATCCGCGCTGCATCGGCATAGGTACGGCCCCGGGCGCGCATGAGTTTCTTGAGGGCGGTGTGGATTGTTCGGGTCTGATTCAC
>CALJYH010000140.1 GCA_937984095.1 uncultured Gammaproteobacteria bacterium
CGCAACATCCCTGTTGCGCAGCGTCCCGCAAAGAGACCCCGACGGCCGCACCTCGATAGTGAGCTACCCCGGGGGAATGGTCGCAAAAGTGTAGCGAGGCATGGATGCCGAGCTCCAAGCGATTCCATGGATGGACCAACCGGCGTTTACGCCGGTTGGGAGCGACTTTTGCGAGCATTCCCCCGGGGTAGCTTGGAGCGGATTGCATAGCTTGACGTGCTGCTACGGCACTCCCGCAAAGAGGTCCCGATGGCCATACCGTTTAATGGATTACCAGTCGGTTCAGTCCTTCCAGGGGAATGACCGCTATTAGTTATATGTGGAGGGGTGGCAGGTTCAGGGGTTGGCCACTTTGCCGGGCCTCGGTTTCGGGCAGAATATCGATGCTCGGCCAGAGGCCGCTGCCGAGGGCCTGACCATACTCCTGCATTCCGGCAGCGATGGTTGATCGCTGGCTAGCGTTATGGTCGTAGTCAAGGCGATGCCAGCTTACGTCCAGGCCATCATTAACCGGATCGATCAGCATATACCAGCCATGACTACCACCGTCGTTGGCCGGCATCCCGATAACACCGGCATTCAACCAGAGCTTATTGTCGATGCGCTGACCGAAAGGAATGCCCGAATGCCCGCCAATAATCACGTCGACACCGGCTTCACTGATTTGTCTCATCTTGGCCGAGGTATCGCTAGACGCAAACACGAATTCGTTAATGCTCGGCAGGCTTGCGTGAACGACCTTGAAACGGGTTCCAGCCATCTCAAACTCAATACTGCGCGGCAGCTGTTGCATCCAGTCCCGTTGACTCGCTGTCACCCGACGATCAGCGTACTGGTACCAGGTTATGGCCAGGGTCGAGCAACTGCTACCCGGTTCAAACCCGCAACCACAGTCGGGCTCACTAAATGCGAGTGATTCTTCACAGTTACCCATGACCACGTGGATACCCCAGGACCGAATCAGCTCAATCGTTTCAGCCGGCTCGGCACAGTAGGCGACGATATCCCCGGTGCAGACTATGCGCTCGGCGGGAATCTCGAGCTCTGCGGCACGAGCCTGCATCGCAATTGTCGCCTGAAGGTTGCTATAAGGACCGCCAAATATCAGCGTTCGTCCAGCCCTGTTTCCGAAATCTAACATTCCCATACAAACCAAACGTTTAATCAATTGAAGTAACAAGTGCGGGCTGAATAGCCACACTCGCATCGGCAACCATTAGGACCTTGACCCTGCTGTAAAAGTTCGCATACTTGCTCGCGTAATCTCTTAATCCGGAAATCAGGTTTGCGCATTTTATTGCTGATTTTTTCATTGTTATACTTGTTGTCTGCACAGGCACAACCCCGCCAGTTATTGGTTCCGGGTGGTGTTGCGATCATCAATCTCGAACCCGGAAATGACTCCGGCTACCATTTTTTGGACAAGCCCGTGCTGGTTACAAAAATTGAAGGCAAACCGACAGCCCTGGTTGGTTTACCCTTGAGCCTGAAAGCGGGAGAACACTTTATCGAAAAACGTAGCGCCGACCAGGTCTTCAAGAAGTTTTTCGAGATAAAGCAAAAACAATACAGCACGCAACATATCACGATAACCGACAAGCGCAAGGTTAATCCTTACGCCAGCGATATGGAACGTATCCTGGCCGAGAAGGCGCGCAAACAAAAAGCGCGCAATCATTATTCGATGGTTGATGTGGATGTTGATTTTTTGCGTCCCGTCGAGGGCATCAGTACCGGCAGTTTTGGCCGGCGCAGGGTTTTCAATGGGCAAAAACGGAGACCGCATAGTGGTATGGATATCGCCGCTGACAAGGGTACGCCGGTGCTTGCACCCAGTGCGGGCAAAGTCATCGAAACCGGTGATTTCTTTTTCAGCGGCAACCTGGTTTATATCGATCATGGACAGGGCCTGATTTCGCTGTTCGCCCACCTCAGCGAAATCGATGTCAGTCTCGGCGAGCAGGTAGAAAAAGGGCAGACAATCGGCAAAGTGGGGGCCACTGGCCGGGTTACCGGTCCGCACCTGCACTGGAGCCTGGGATTAAACGGGAACTGGATCGATCCGGCGCTGTTTCTTCCCGTTACGGACTAGAAAGTCAGGCGTACACCGAAATGAACGTTATCGTCGTCAGCTTCGTAATCACCCTCGTCGTCGGTCTCAAATTCGAGACGCCTGATGCCGACGAAAGCGATCGTTTGCGGCAGGGCTTCGATTTGAAATCCGAGCTGGAAATCGGTGACCTCTTCTGTGTCTGAAAAACTGGTGATTTCGGGTGCAATATATCCGCGCAGGTATACCGCCATCGGCATGGTTCCCGGAATTGTATAGCGGATTTCTCCTCCAATGCCAAAGGCGAGTACATCCTGATCTACATCATCGAGCGTTCCGAGATAACCCTTGACGCCTACACCGAAGGTCAGTGGATTATCCTCTGACGCCTGGCGCATCTGTAGCAGGCCTACCTGGCCGATAAAGTCGTCATCCTCATTATAAAACAGCCCGAACGAGAGATCGGAACCACCCCAGCCGATCAGGCTGGAGTCCGAGCGAAAGGTAAATTGTGCAGTTTCAGAACTGAGTGCAGCTTCAAAATCATTGGCACTCGAAGTGGATACGTAGGCAATGCCAAGCAGGCAGAGACAGATAAAACGATTCAATTTCATGAGTAAGTCGCGGCTAAAAAATTCGCGCAATGATAACACAGGGATTCACGCCGGTGCGCGTTGAAAATACGATAATTGAATTAGTTTACTTTAGTCCTTCCGCGCGGCCAGGATTAGCGTTCGGAGGCATGATATAGAGGAGTGGCGGGAGCACTCTCGCTTACCACCGGGGTGTCCAGCCAGCGAAAAATGGGCGCCCACTGTTCCTTGTCAATCTGGTTGCGTGAGGTCTGGATTTCCTGTACCCCGATGCCAAGTTCGATTGCCTTCGCATAAAGCTGCGTGTCTCTAAGACTCGAAATAAACGGGATGTTAAGGCTGAACAGGAAACGTTCCAGGGAATGATACATTAAAGTGTTTTTTCGTACCCGGTTGGCAACCACGGCGAGCCGAATCATTTTTTTGCGCGCACGACCGGTGGTTAACAGGTCCTTGATAAAATACGCCGTTGCATGGATGTCGATCGGCGACGGTAACACGGGTATCAACAGCGAATCGTTTTGTTGAAACAGGGTCAAAAGTTCATCTATATCAGTCCCGGCCGCTGAATCAATAATCGCGACCTCGGTTTCGGGGGGAACTCGCATCTGCCAGGAACGGGTAAGTCGATGATCAGCACTCTTGGAGGCATCGACCCCGATGATAACGGCCGAGGTATCCGGACGTCTATTAATCCAGGCCAAAGATGAACCCTGTGAATCCTGGTCGAACAGGCGCACCGTTTTTCCCTGGCGCGCGTAATGCGAAGCAATGTTAGTGGTCAGGGTGGTCTTACCACATCCACCTTTGGCGTTGGTAACGAGAATTCTTTTTAGGCCCATACATCAAAGTCTAAGTCGGTTCCGCCGTTTTTCTCGGATTTTTGCCGAATTCGGGATATTTTTTTTGATTATTGTGGTTTATTGCGCTTTTTCGATCGATTTTTAGTCGAAAATGGATTTTTACCCGACCTTAATTCGATACGAACCGGGGTTCCCTTTAGCTTTAGCCTGGTAATAAAAAAGTTCATCAGGTAGCGCTGGTAGGCATCCGGAAGATGTTCGGTCTGGTTACCATGGATGACTATAACCGGAGGATTACGCCCACCCTGGTGGGCATAACGCAACTTAACACGTCGGCTGTGATGCAACGGTGGATTGTGTTTGAATACTGCTTCTTCGAGTAAATCGGTTAGATAGCGCGTATTGATATCCATGAATGCAGACGCATATGCCTGGTCGACAGACACCATCAGGTCGCCCACACCGGTGCCATGCCTGGCGGAAATCAAATGTTGTGCGGCAAAAGAAACAAAACCGAGTCTGCGCTGCAAGCTACTGCGAATTTTCTCCCGCTGGTCTGGGTCCAGGCCGTCCCATTTATTGATTGCGATCACCAGGGCGCGCCCACTGTTGAGCACGTATCCCAGCAGGGTTAAATCCTGGTCCGTCAAACCTTCCTGTGCATCGATGACAAGAATAACAACCTGCGATTTTTCGATGGCTTCGAGCGCTTTGATAACGCTGAATTTTTCGATAGCCTGATGCACTTTCCCACGCCGTCGAACCCCGGCCGTATCGACCAGCGTGTAATGCTTGCCATGACGCTCAAATGGCACCGAAATGGTATCGCGGGTCGTGCCAGGCTGATCGAAGGCAACCACACGTTCCTCTCCAATAAGACTATTAATCAGGGTCGACTTGCCTACATTGGGTCGACCAATGACGGCCACCATGGGTCCTCCGTCATTAACATCATCGGCCTGTTGTGGCGGATAGGATTCCAGCAATTTATCGAGTAAAACTCCGGTACCTTTGCGATGTGCAGCCGATATCAAGTGCACATGTTCGAATCCAAGGGCAAAAAAATCGGCCTGTGCCTGATCGGGATTAGCACCATCTACCTTGTTGACTATGACATAACAGGATTTTCCGGCCTTGCGCACCAGGTCGGCGATCAATCGATCCCCACTGGTCAGGCCATCCTGGGCGTCAACAATGAACAGGATTTCATCGGCTTCGTCTATCGCCAGACCTGTTTGTCTTGCCATTAAATCATCCAGATCCTGTTTCTCACCGCTTAAACCACCCGTATCGATCACGATAAAAGTCTTATCGGATCGTTCACCTACCCCGTACTGTCGGTCACGGGTCAACCCCGGTTCATTTGCAACAATTGCGTCGCGGCTACGGGTAAAGACATTGAATAGGGTTGACTTGCCGACGTTCGGGCGACCAATCAACGCGATGACTGGAATCATTGCTGCAGAGAGACGGAGGAAAAGAAACCATCCTGGTCGAGTGTTAGCACGGAGTCTTGCCAGATCAGCGGCTGGACATAATTTCTCGTTCTGGTTGCCTGTATTCTACCGACCAGTTTACCGTCAGCCGTATCGAACCAATGCAAATAGCCAGCCAGATCAGCAACCACCAATTTATCATTGATGATCGCTGGGGCGGTTATTTTTCGCGCATGCAAAACATCCTGCTTCCAGAAAGCGGATCCGGTACGCCTGTCGATCGACCACAAGTCACTATTGTCGGCACTTAAATAAATCGCATTATCATCGATTGCCATCGATTGAAAACTGGAAAAATCACGCGCCCAGAGTAAATCGCCGTTAGCCGCAACAACTGCGGCCAGGCGACCCTGAAACGAGGCCACGTAGATAATACCGTTGCGCAAAACAAACTGACCGTCCAGATCAACTAGTCGCTCGACCTCGGTACGCCCGCTGGGGATGCTGATGGTTGATTCCCATCGGGTTTTGCCACTGCGGCGATCGAAGGCAATTAATTTCCCGTCATCGAATCCCGCATACACCAGTTGCGCGTCGACCAATGGTTCGCTATTGCCGGTCAGCGATAACACCGGTACCCGGCGTGTCACTACCCACTGCTGGCTACCATCAGCTGCCGCGAGACTTTGTAACTTGCCATCGACACTGCGCACAAACACCTGGTCATCTATAACCACCGGCGTGGCTCGAATCTCACTGTTGACGCGAATTTTCCACAATGGTTCGAGTCCCTTTTCCACCATTTGAAAGGCGGCAACATCGCCATCCCCGGAAGTCGCGATAACAAGTTTTTCGTTTCCACTGAGACCGCTTAGAGCCGACAGGTCAGTCGCATACTTCCATAGTCTCTTCCCCGTGGCGATATCGACACAGGCTATCAGGCCGCTGGTGTCGATCGTGTAAGCACGGTCACCAATTACTAGTGGTCGCAATCGGTAGGCCGCCGTATTGCTTGCGGCCCGGGTATCAAGCCTCCAATTTAGTTGCAGGACAACTGCTGCTTCAATATCGGTTAATGGTGCCGGGGGCTCACTATTATCCTTGTCTCCCGAACAGGCGGCGATAAGACACAGCAAGATCAGCGCGCATAGCTTATTCGCTGGTTTCAACCTCTACCCCCGAGGTCATCCAGTTTCTGTTGCAGATACTCACCATTGGCGGGCTGGGGGTCAGCTACCTGGGCTTTTTGATAAGATTCGATCGCTTCTGCAGACTTACCCTGTAACACATAAATATCGCCACGAAGTTCCTCGACCCCTGCAGCAAACTCACTCGGAAATTCTATCGCCAGTGAGGTCAGGGCTGCATCATACTGCCCTGCCTGTGCCTGCACAGCTGCCAGGCGGGTTCTTGCAACATAAGCAATCGGTTTTTGGGCGGCATTTCCAACGATTTGCTGCAAGGCAGCCTCAGCGTTTTCGAAATCGCCGTTAGCCACATGGCTTTTCGCAAGCGCCAGCTGGCCCATCAGTGCGTAATCAGTCGAGGCATAATCCGATAGCAAAATATCAGCCTGCTGCTGCACCGTATCATTGTTTCCCGCTGACAGCGCTTCGATCATTTGCGTGTAATGGCTGGAGGCCTCGGCTGCGGTGGTTTCCTGTACATGCATCCAGTAGTTGTATCCACCGATACCGCCAACACCGATTACGATACCTATAACGATCGATGCTCCATTTTCCTTAAACCAGGCTTTCAGCTTTTCGACCTGTTCTTCTTCGGTTTCCATTGATGTCCTCTCGATTATTAATCCAGTAGCGACGCCAGTTGCGTGACTACATCAGATTGTAAAATTTCTGCCTGTGCCTCGTCCTTGCGCAAGAACTTGACAGCCACGGTACCGGCCTCAATTTCTGATTCGCCAAGTATCAGGGCAATCTGGGCGCCCGATTTGTCGGCCTTGCGCATTTGGCTTTTGAAGCTGCCCGCACCAGCATGGACAACCAGTTCCAACCTCGGCATCTGGTCGCGAATGGACTCGGCGATTTGCTGTGCCCTGGCGACGCTGTTTTCACCACGCATTAGCAGGTAAACATCGCAACCGGATTCACTATCCGCTTTGCCCTGGTCATGCAGCATCGCGATAAGTCGTTCGCAGCCCATTGAAAAGCCGGCTGCATAGTTTGGTTTGCCGCCGAGCTGCTCAACAAGACTATCGTAACGTCCACCTCCGCAAACAGTCCCCTGAGCGCCCAGGGTATCGGTCACCCATTCGAACACAGTGTGACAGTAGTAATCCAGTCCTCTCACCAGGCGTCGATTAACCTGGTATGGGACCGAGGTCTGATCGAGAATATCCGTGAGCTCGCTAAAATGATCGCGTGATTCCTGATCCAGACTATCCTGCAAAGTTGGTGCTGCCTCGATCATGTTTTGCATTTCTACATTCTTGCTATCCAGAATTCGTAACGGGTTGGATTCGAGTCGACGCTGGCTGTCTTCGTCCAGCGCCTGGTAATGGTCACGAAAATACTCAACCAGAACGGTACGGAATTTCTGCCGGCAGCGACTACTACCGAGACTGTTTATTTGCAGTTCGATGGCGTCGAGATCGAGGCGTTTCCAAAGTCTTGCGGCAAGCAGAATGAGTTCGGCCTCGATATCCGCGCCCGCGATACCGAAAGTTTCAGCACCAAGCTGGTGGAATTGTCGATAGCGCCCCTTTTGTGGTCGCTCATGTCGGAACATTGGTCCGCTGTACCATAGTCTGTGCTGCTGATCCTGCAGTAATCCAGCCTGCAAACCCGCCCTCACCACGCTCGCCGTGTTTTCCGGACGCAAACTCAGACTATCGCCATTGCGATCCTCGAAACTATACATTTCCTTTTCGACTATATCGGTGATTTCACCGATCGAACGCGCGAACAACGCAGTCTTCTCGACGATTGGAGTACGAATTTGGCGATAGCCATATGATTCTGCGAGAGCTCGATACGCGTCTTCGAGCTGATTCCAGGCAGGCATGTCGGCTGGCAGAATATCGTGCATTCCGCGAATGACCTGTATTTGATCTGCCACGCTTTACCCCGGTCTAGCTACCTATTCTCAGGCGCGCAGTATTGTCATCACGGATTCGCCTGGAAATATCTACCGCCTCATCATTGAACTCGATTTCGACCCCATTGCCATTACCAAGGAACACTGAAAAAGGCGCTTCGCCCAACAATTCCACCGATTCGCCGGCGCGCAATAAATCATAGACCAGCTGGTAGCTGTTGGTATCCTTCACATCCGCCCAGGTATCGGCTTTAACGGTAATTTTCAACTTGTCCGAACCGCTGGGCGCAAGGCGAACAGGCTCGACAGGCACAGCCGGTGCTGATTCCAGCGCCCCATCTTCGGACTCAAGGGCCCCGGCTTCGACGGTGACGGGTTCCGGAGCAGGAGGTTCCGATACCTCGGCCGGTTCGGTAGCTGCCGGTTCGACCGGTTCGGTAGCTGTCGGTTCGACCGGTTCCATAGCTGTCGGTTCGGCCGATTCCACTTGCGACGACTCTGCTTCAGTGGCAGTCATTGTCGCAGTAGCGTCTTCCGATACAGCTTCGATTTCGCTATCGATTACTTCCGCATCGGCCGAGGACCGTTGTTCCGTGGATTGCGAATCCAGCGAAATCGGTACTTCACTGTTCTGTTCCCTGTTCCACCACCAGGCAACAAGCAACAGGCCAAGCACTAAAATCACGAGGTAGGTGGTCCACTTAATGCGAGCATCACCAACCGACAATTCGGGTAAAATATTGCTGGTCGAGTTTATCGGAGGATCTTCTTCCGAATAGAAATCATGGTACTGCAGTATCATTTCATCTTCATTCAGTGAAACGATACGTGCGTAGGCGCGCAGGTAGCCCTTAACGAAAATCGGGGCGGTAATCTCTTCGAAATTATTGTCTTCGATGGCCTTCAGTATACTGAGGCTCAGATGCATGCGCTCGGCGATCTCATCAAGCGAAAGTCCCTTCTGTATCCGGGCTGCCTGCAGGCGCTCACCAGGACCTATCCCGGTCTGCCGCGTCTCATGCTCATTCTTATTATCTGCCGCACTCATGCTACTGAATCAGCTTCCATTCAACGTATTCCTGGGAGTCAGGAAATTCAGCTTCCAGGCGCTTCGCCAGTTCTTCTATATCCCCCTGGTCATCCAGTTCGAGGGTATTTCTGATCGTAAGCCACAGGCTCCTCGCACTGGCTCTGGATACCAGGTGATATCGGTCAAGATAAATCTTTGCATTGCTGTAATCCCCTTCCTCGTAAAGCACGTCACCCATCGCCAACAGGGCAGGAGCGAAATCGCTTTTCGCGGCAAGTGCTTTACGCAGGTATTCCTTCCCAGGTTGTACCTTATCTACTTTCAAAAGGCAGGCTGCGGCGTTGAAATACGCATACTCAGGGGTTTTGTAGAGTGGATTTTTGACGGCTCGTATAAAATATTTTTCAGACTCCAGTTCCCGGCCATTACGGCACAGGAAGGCCCCGAAATTGTTGGCTGCCTCCGAATTTTTGGGATCCAGTTCAGTGGCTTTTTGATAGTGAAACTCGGCCAGTTCCTTTTGCTCAAGCTTATCCTGCAGCACGGCGTAGACGTAATTCGCTTTCACCGATTCCGGATTCTGCCTGAGCGCTTTTAGAAGCTTTTCACTGGCAAGCTCATAATTATTTTGCTGCAGGTACCCAAGCCCCATCTCGGTGTTTACATCGCTGGCCTCTTCGTTTCTGCCTTTCGAGGGATCAACTGCCACACAGGCCTGGAGTAATCCCGCTAACAGCAACAACATGATTAAACTTTTAGTTTGCAAGACGTATCCCCTTTATTTCATTCAAACTTAGTTGATACTTTTCACTGCGCCGACTTCGATCATGAAAAGCGCCGACCAATTGTCCGCAGGCGGCATCGATATCGTCGCCACGCGCACGTCGGGTTACAGTCACTATTCCCTTACTCGCGGTATAGTCACGAAAACGGTCGATCGCCTCCTGTTCGGAACACCGGTAAATAGCATGCTCATAGGGATTGAAAGGAATCAGATTCAACTTGCAGGGTATATCCCTGATCAGCCCAACCAGTTGACGCGCGTGTTCGAGACTATCGTTGACACCGTCCAGCATAACGTATTCAAAAGTTATCTTGCGACTCTTATAGCCATCGATATAGCTGTGGCAGGCTCGTAACAACTCGCGAATCGGGTATTTCCGATTTATCGGTACCAGTTGATTGCGCAGACGATCATTGGGTGCGTGCAACGATACCGCCAACGCGACATCTGTCGACTGCTCGAGTTTTTCCATCGCCGGAACCACGCCGGCGGTACTAATCGTAACTCGCCGTTTACTCAGTGCATAACCATAGTCATCGCACATCATATCGACCGCGGCGATCACCGCATCAAAATTCAGTAACGGCTCGCCCATACCCATCATAACCACGTTAGTGACACCCTGTGCATATCCTTCTGCCAACAGGCTGTGATGTGCAAAGTGCAGCTGGGCAATAATTTCAGCCGTCGTAAGGTTTCGATTAAATCCCTGTTTCGCGGTCGCACAGAAACTGCAATTCAAGGTACAGCCTAATTGTGACGATATGCATAAAGTCATGCGTGACTTTTCCGGGATCAATACACACTCGATGGCGTTGTCGCTATCGTCGACGCTAAGCAACCATTTACGCGTACCGTCAGACGCGCGTTGATGGGTAAGAATCCTGGGGCGTTCGATACAGCAATTAGCGCTCAAAAACTCACGCAGACTTTTGGACATGTCCGTCATCAGGCTGAAGTTGGTAACGCCGCGTTGATGTACCCATTGCATCAATTGCCGGGCGCGAAACGGCTTCTCTCCATTGGAGACGAAGAACGCTTCGAGTGCACTTCGATTGAAATCAAGTAAATTAATTTTTTCGGTCGCAGACATCGGATTAGGTACGGGTACTCAGGCTCAGCCATACATGATTCCCCGGCCTGGACAATCAACCGGGTCAATCGGCGAATTTTACGCATAAATTCGACTTAGTAGAAGTGAAATGCAGCCTGTTATCGAGTATTTAAGCGCTTTTAACGCGTTTTCCTTGTAAAACAGCTTGTTAGGTCAAGGCAGCCAGATATAATTCGCTTTTTTGCAGCTTTAGCAACTCCTGGTCCCCGCATGATTTTCACCGAAACCCGAGGCAATGACGGCACTCGTGATGCGCGCATGAGCTTTTCCGCCGCGCTGCTGTCACCGATTGCTTCATTCGGTGGAATTTACAGCCCCGAATCCATGCCACCACTCGACCCCGAGTTCCTGGCTAAACATTTGCATAGTTCATACAAAGAGCTGGCCCTGGCCCTGTTACAGCATTTGGATATCGATATCGATACGCAAATCCTGCAACAGGCACTCGATTTGTATGATCGCTTTGACGATGCGACCGATCCGGTGCCGGTGGTGAGGTTGGACCAAAAGTTATTTGTCAGCGAGCTCTACCATGGACCAACACGCGCCTTCAAGGACATGGCATTACAGCCTTTTGGCCTGATTCTGTCGGCGTTGGCACAACAGCGAGACCAGCAATACCTGATTTTGACCGCAACCAGCGGGGACACTGGCCCGGCCGCGCTGGAGACTTTTCGCAATCGTGCCAATATCCGTGTAGCCTGCCTGTATCCAGATGGCGGAACCTCTGACGTGCAGCGTTTGCAAATGGTTACCGAGGCTGCCTCCAATATCAAGGTTATCGGCATCCGTGGCAATTTTGACGATGCACAATCGGCGCTTAAATCCCTGCTGTCTTCGAAGACATTCAACCAACGCCTAAGCACATTGAACATTTCCCTGTCAGCCGCCAACTCGGTTAATTTTGGGCGCATTATTTTCCAGATGCTATACCAGTTTCACTGTTACCTGGCGCTGGTAAGACAACAGGCGATCGAGTTAGGTGAGCAGGTCGTTCTGCATATTCCCAGCGGCAATTTCGGTAACGCGCTCGGTGCCTATTACGCCCACCGTCTCGGCTTGCCAATCGCCAAAATCGTGATTGCATCCAACGCCAACAACGTGCTCACCGAATGGATTCATAGCGGATGCTACGATCTCAGTAATCGTGATCTAATCACAACAACTTCGCCTGCGATGGATATTCTTAAATCCTCCAATGTCGAACGCGTACTGTTCGACCTTTTCGGTGGGGTACGCACCCGCGATCTGATGCAGCAACTTGATGAACGGGGTTGTTACCAGCTCGAGCCTCAAGAGCATGAGCAGATTAAAGATATTTTCGCGGCCGACTTTTGTTCAGACGAGGAAGGCAAGCAATATATCCGACAGGCCTTTGACCAGGGCTACCTGATGGACCCGCATACGGCTACCTGCTTTAAAACCTGCCAGTCGGCGCAGTTCAGAGAGCAGATCAACATTGTTTATTCGACCGCCGAGTGGACAAAATTCGCCTCGGTCATGGACAACGCGATCAATGGAAGCGAACCGGACTCCGATCAACAAGCATTAGAATCGGTTGCGGCTGCCGCAGGTATCAAGGTGCCTGAAGCTATAGCGGACCTGTTTGCAAAACCAATTGCCCACCCCGATGTCGTTGAAAAGCAGGTGATTGAAAGCGAGATCATAAAGTTCCTGGAATCCGGCAATTAGGCTTCCGCTACGAGGCCTGCTTCGGTCCATCGAATAATTATCAAAGCCGCCAATCCGAGTATCGCGAATCCGCTTACCAGCGGATAGATGGTGCCATCATAGGCATTGGCAATTACGACTCCGAGGACAACCGAGATCAAGGTTGATACCGATCCAATGACTGCAGATCCTAGTCCGGCAATATGACCGAGCGGTTCCATCGCCATTGCATTCAAATTACCAAACAATATACCGAAGAAAAAGAATACGATTAGCAGGTACAACATTAGAAAGTACAGGTTCGGATGACCGTCATAAACCAGTGCACACAGGAAAAACGCAAAAGATAGAAAACTGATAGCCTGGAGCGCGATTCTCGATAAACGCCCCATCCCGAAACGCATCACCAGGCGCGCGTTGAGTAGCGATGCACAGCCGATCGCACAGGCCAGGATACCGAAGTAAAGCGGGAACAGGTCTAACAACCCATACTGCAGCTGGAATATCTGCTGCGAGCAGCTGAGATATCCGAGGAATGCACCAAAGACGAAACCCATGGTCAGCGTATACCCCAGCGCAGCCCGAATCCTGAGTATGGCCTTAATATCCAGCAACAACTGGGCAATCGAAAATACAATACGATTATTACGGGCCAGTGTTTCAGGTTGGCGCTTCCAGAACCAGGATACGACCACCAGCACCAGGATGAGAAACAGTGCAAAGATCCAGTGCCAGCTGGCCAGTTTCAGAATCAATTGACCCACCGCGGGCGCAAATACCGGCACCAGGATAAACACGGTCATCACTAAAGATATGACTCTTGCCATTTCGCGGCCTTTGAACTGATCGCGTACCAGCGCGATCGAAACAATGCGCGGTCCCGAAGCTCCGAAACCTTGCAGAAATCGACCCAGTAACATCTGCTCGAAACTGGTCGCGAAAATTGAAAGCACGCATCCCAGCGCAAACACCACAAACCCCGCAATGATGGATGGGCGTCGACCAATCGAGTCCGACAGGGGGCCAAAAAATAACTGTCCGAATGCCATACCCGCAAAAAAAATCGAGATAACATATTGGCTATCGTTGATCTGCTGAACCCCGAGATCAGCGGCAATTTCAGGCAGTGCCGGTAGCATCGCATCGATCGAAAGCGCGACCAGCGAGATGATCAATGCAATCAGAATAACGAATTCGATAAATCCAGGGCTGCTGCCGCTAGCATGCTGGTTCATATTACTGTCTGCCCGAGACTTATCAGTTCGCAGAAAGCGTCATGATCATGCAACTGGCAGTATCCGGACAAAGCGATGTGAATTGACGGGTGAAGGTAATTTCTAGCGGAACCTGTGCTCGATCAAGCTTCGAAAAACCCAACTTTTCGAAGTATGTCTCGGCAGTCTCGGTAAGCAAGTAGACAGCTTTCCTGCCCTCGGAACGGGCCTGATTGATTAAAAACTCCACCATAACTCGCGCCAGGCCACGATTGCGATATCGCTCCTGCACGACTACGGAACGCAGCAGTGAGTAGTTTGCTGCCGCTTCAAGCCCTCCGGCAGCAACCAGATCGTCCCCATCAAAAATCCCGTAAAAGTTCTGCACCTGTTCGGCACAATCCTCGGTCGGCAAATGATTACTGTGCAACAAATTTTCTAATCGAGCCAGGTCACCGGATCGAAGCCTGACTATCGAACCGACCGGCACGGCCCCGACACTCCCGGTTCAATCGCCATCAAGCGTCTCTACGCGAATTCGATGGACATCACCATGCACTGCTTCAAGCCGTTTTATCTCGTCGATTGCATCCACCATTTGATGTTCACGGATCTTTTGCGTCAACATGATAATCGTCGCCTGCGTCACCCCGGTTTCCGGCTCCTTCTGCAATACCGCTTCGATGGAAATTTCCTTGTCACCCATAACGCGGGTTATTTCAGCCAAAACACCGGGGCGGTCATCGACGCGCATGCGCAAATAGTAGGCGGTTTGAACCTCGGTGATCGGCAAAATCGGAATATCGACAATTTGATCAGGCTGAAACGCCAGGTGAGGTACCCGGTTTTGTGCATCGGTGGTAATGGTACGGGCGACGTCGATAATATCGGCGATCACGGCAGATGCGGTTGGGTCGGCTCCGGCTCCGGCGCCATAGTAAAGTGAAGGCCCTAGTCTGTCAGCCTGCACCAGAACCGCGTTCATGACACCGTCGACATTGGCTATCAATCTTTTCTCCGGTATCAATGTTGGATGCACCCGCATTTCGATACCGGCTTCGGTGCGGCGTGCAACGCCGAGATGCTTGATGCGATAACCAAGCTGGTTGGCGTAGACCACGTCCTCCGTGGAAACATCGCTAATACCCTCGGTATAAACGGCATCAAATTGCAACGGAATCCCAAATGCTATCGATGCCAGGATACAGAGCTTATGGGCCGCATCGATTCCCTCGACATCAAAGGTTGGATCCGCTTCGGCATAGCCCAGCTCCTGCGCTTCGCGCAATACATCGTTAAAATCACGGCCCTTGTCGCGCATTTCCGTGAGAATGAAGTTACCCGTACCGTTGATAATTCCAGCAACCGACTGGATGTGATTCGCACTCAAACCCTCGCGTATCGATTTGATGATCGGGATGCCTCCGGCTACCGCGGCCTCAAAAACAACATTGACGCCTTTTTGCTGGGCTGCTGCAAAGATCTCATTACCGTGCAACGCGATCAGCGCCTTGTTGGCGGTAACCACATGCTTACCGTTATCGATCGCCTGCATAACCAGTTCCAGTGCAAGGTCGTATCCACCAATGAGCTCGATTACGATATCGATTTCGGGATTATTGACGACTGCAAAGGGGTCTTCGACAAGGCTGATGTCGCCGCTGCCCGCCGGCATACCAGCCGCAACAGAACGCCTCGATGCCTGGATGATTTCTATTTTACGCCCTGCTCGACGCGCTATTTCGGCAGCGTTATTCTTTAACACCATTGCGGTGCTGGCACCCACAGTACCCACACCAAGTAAGCCCAGTTTTACCGGTTTCAATCAAAGTCTCCAGAAATCATCGCAGGGAATTTTCGAACGGGCAACAGTAAGAAAACTACACTCGACTGTCAACCGCAGGCCGCAAATAGACATCGTTGATCAGGGCCCTTATTTACATTATTCTGCCACACATGCCCCTCGCCGAAGATATCATCACTAACCGTCATCGAATTACCGCCTATGACGTGGACACGATTAGTGTAAATGAGGACGTCTATCGTCAAAGCCTGGTAATGACTGCCGATTCTATTGTTTGTCCCTGGCCGGTTTCTTCTTTGCAGCATCTCAACCACGAAAACCTGGCGCCGATATTCGAATCGAAGCCGACCGTAGTCTTGCTCGGTACCGGTGAGCGCCAGATGTTCCCGGATGCAAAAATATTCGCGTTGTTCGGCGAACAGGGCATAGGTCTCGAGGTAATGGACAATGGTGCCCTGTGTCGCACCTTCAATATCCTCGTCGCCGAAGACCGCGACGTCACCGCCGCCATAATCCTCAACCCCTAAACCATACCCTTTGTCCGTTCCTTAGGTTTCTGTCAGCCCGACGCTATCCCGGGAGAACAAGCACAAAAGACGCTCCCAACCGGCGCAAGCGCCGGTTGGTCCATCCATGGAACCGCTTGGAACTCGGCATCCATGCCTCGTTACACTTTTGTGCTTGTTCTCCCGGGATAGCTCTTCAGCATAGAGGCAGTTGATGAAACTCCTTGCGACGTAAAGGCCAGGTGCTGAAAAAGGCTTGTTTTTAAAGGGTCAGGCCGCAGGGATGCGGCATGAGGCGAGTCGAGACATGGATGTCGAGTCTCGCCGTGCCCTTTAAAAACAAGCCTTTTTCAGGAAGCCGCAGGCCACCTGGTCAGTCGCAAGGAGTTTCATCGACTGCCGTTGGCGAAGGGTCGCTGGGGAGGGTTACTCTTCGATGATGTTTTCGCGGGAGTAGCCGCTGTGTTCGAGTATGCGACGCAGCTTGCGCAGCGCATCCATCTGGATCTGGCGCACGCGCTCACGGGTAACACCCAGCTCGAGTCCTACCTCTTCCAGGGTACCCCGCGGGTGATTACGCAGACCGAAGCGACGCACCACGACATCACGCTGCTTTTCATCGAGTTCATCCAGCCAACTATCAAGATGTTTAATGACCGACTCGTCCTGCAGGATAATGGAAGGGTCTGTATTGTTGTCATCGGGGATAACGTCGAGCAGTGGGCGTTCGCCTTCACCGCCCATCGGAATATCGAAGGAAGAAACACGATCGGCAAGCTTGAACATTTTCTCAACGTCCTTCACCGGTTTCTTCAACAGTCTGGCGACATCATCAGGCGTCGCTTCACGATTTAGTTCCTGGGTGAGTTTTCGCGCTGCCCTGAGATAGGTATTTAATTCCTTGATGACATGAATCGGCAAGCGGATGGTACGCGTCTGGTTCATCAACCCGCGCTCAATAGTCTGACGGATCCACCAGGTAGCATAGGTCGAGAAACGAAAACCCCGCTCAGGATCAAACTTTTCGACCGCACGGATCAGGCCGAGATTTCCTTCCTCGATCAGATCGAGTAGTGCCAGCCCGCGATTCATATAGCGTCTTGCGATCTTGACGACCAGGCGCAGGTTACATTCGATCATTTTATCGCGCGCCGCAGTATCGCCCTTTAACGCGAGCCGCGAATAGTAAACTTCCTCTTCCGCAGTCAACAGCGGAGAAACTTCAATTTCCTTGAGATAAAGTCGGGTCGGATCGGCATCCGACGTGCGCCGCGTGGTTGTCTTACGACGATCTGTCTCGGGCTTGCGTCTTTCGACAAATTTTTCGCTCTCGGTGGCATCTTCATCACCTACTTCGACGGAGGCGGCCCCTTCAACCTCATCCTCTTCTTCTTCGTCGTCGTCGGCATCTTCCAGATCAGCAGCTTCCTCATCTTCGATAAGATCCTCTACCAGATCTTCAGGCGCTATTTCGGTATCTTCGATAAGTGACTTATCGGTCGATTTGGTCATTCAGAAGTTCCTTTATTTGTTAGGCAGATATTTCATCGGATCTACCGGCTTGCCATTTCGCCTAATCTCAAAATGCAGTTTTGCGGTGTTATCCCTGCTTCCCATTTTAGCTACCACTTTCCCTGCCTTGACGGCGCTTCCCTCTTGCACCAGGCGTTCTTGACAATAGGCATAAGCACTTAAAAAAGTATCACTGTGCTTGATAATGATCAGATTACCATAACCGGCTAAACCATTGCCACTATATACAACCCTGCCATCTGCAACCGCGCGTACCGGTTGCCCGAGTTTTCCGGCGATGTCGATGCCGCGCCGATCGAGTTCAGACGCGAGAAAAGTATTCAGTGGCTTACCTTTGGTAGGCCAAATCCATTTGGAAGGATTTCGGCTACTGGATTGATTATTTTTCGGCTTGGTAGATACCCTGGCTTTGGTATTGGTACTGGACTTTTTGCTACTGCTGCGGTTGTTGCTGGCAATGGTTTGACTGCTGGGTTTTATTAAACGCAGACGCTGTCCGGGATGAATCGGTGTATTGACGCTTATCTTATTCCAGTTGGCTAACTGCTTGTAATCGAGCCCGTAGCGCCAGGCAATTGAATAAAGCGTATCGCTTGGTTTTACCGTATACCAGCCGGGCCCGCGTGAAACAGTAGTCGGTGGTTTTACCGTAACGCAGGAAACCAGTAGCAAGACGGCAAAGGCAGTAGCAAAAGCTGATTTCATGGTCCAACTTCTACGAATTGAAATTATACAGGCCGATTGCTATTAGCAATGCAACGACGATGGCCCATCCGATATATTCGATATATCTGACTAACTTAGGTTCAATTGCCGGCCCAAATTTTGCCAGGCACCAGGCGAGCAGGAAAAAACGCGCGCCACGGCCAATAATCGATGCCAACAGGAAGGGTATGATCGCAAGATTCAATACCCCGGCCGCGATGGTAAAAATCTTGTAAGGAACGGGTGAAAATCCGGCCACCAGCACGGCCCAAAAACCCCATTGACCGAACCATCGAATGACGGTTTCAAATCTCGCCTGATATCCCCAACTCATAATATAGGGTTCGGCCTGGTCGAACAGGAATGCACCGATCGCGTAGCCCACGAGGCCACCCAGAACAGAAAAGACAAGGGTTAATGCAGCTAAATGCAGCGCGCGCGATGGCCGTGCCAGTGCCATCGGTGCCAGCATCACGTCTGGCGGAGGGAAAGGCAGAATGAAGGATTCAACGAAACTGAGCAGAGATAGGTAGTATGGGGCCTGCCGGCGGCGTGAGAATTGCATGACGCCACGATAGATCTTTTCAAAAACCTGCACTAGTTCAATCCCGGCAATAGCGGTACAAACACAACTTTTTCAAGGGCTTCACTAATCAGCCCTTCTCTGCCACGGGTTATCCTGGTCATGGTCTGATCAACACCGTTATCGATCGGCAACACCATGATGCCGCCATCATTCAATTGCGCCACCAACGCCTCGGGTATCTCGCTGCAGGCGGCTGTCATGATAATACGATCAAAGCGGTAACTGGGATTCGGCCAGCCTTCGGTGCCGTCGGTGTAACGCAACTGAACGTTATATAGTTCCAGTTCGGCAAGTCGTTTTCTGGCCTGGTGATACAACGCTTCAATACGCTCGACGCTATAGATCTGTGGAAAAATATTCGCCAGGACCGCTGTCTGGTATCCACAACCGGTGCCGATTTCAAGCACCGAGTTGGGCATTCCATCCTCCAGCAATAGCTGGGTCATTTGGGCGACGATATAGGGCTGCGATATCGTCTGTCCGTAGCCAATTGGCAGTGCTGTATCCTCGTAGGCCCGGTGTGCAAGTGCTTCGTCTACGAATAAATGCCGGGGCACACGCCGTATAACATCAAGCACCTGTTCATTATCGATTCCCTGTTCTCGCAGGCGCGTGATCAGACGATCGCGCGTACGTTGAGATGTCATCCCGATTCCCTGGTGCTGTCGGTCCGATCGGTTCACAGTGCTGCCAGCCAGTTTTGCAAGGGTTCGATACCGTCGTGGCGGGTTAAATCAATTTGCATCGGGGTTATCGAGGCGGTGGCGTGTTCAACCGCGTAGAAATCAGTACCCGCACCAGCATCTTGCGCCTCACCCGGAGGACCGACCCAGTATACCGGGCGGCCATGGGGATCGTGCTGCTTTAGCATGGATTCGGACTTGTGCCGGAATCCCAGGCGAGTTGCCTGTATGGCGACGATATCGTCGATTGGTAAATCAGGAACATTAACATTCAACAGCGTATCGTCCGGCAGCGGGCTTTGGGCAAGCCTCTCGACGATACGTCGAGTAATTTGCGCCGCAGTGTGGAAGTGGGTCGCCGGCTTACCGGCAAGCGATACTGCGATCGCGGGCAGGCCCAGGTATCGCCCCTCCATTGCGGCCGCCACGGTGCCCGAATAAAGTACGTCATCGCCAAGATTGGGGCCGGCATTGATTCCCGAAACCACCATGTCGGGCGAATTGTCGAGCAAGCCCGAAAGTGCCAGGTGAACGCAATCGGTCGGCGTTCCGTCAACGTAATAGCTGCCGTCCGAAGCTTGCTCAACCCGTAACGGGCGCATCAGGGTCAGCGAGTTACTGGCCCCGCTTTTATTTCGATCCGGTGCAACGATAGAAATGTCGGCTGCCTGTATGAGTTCCTGTGCAAGAATTTTAATTCCAGGCGCAAGATATCCGTCGTCATTGGTAATGAGTATATGCATCGGAAAGGGATTCTATATGATTTGAATGCAGGTCCGAGAACATTTTCGGATAATATACGGGAAATTTGCTCCCTGGTTTACGATAACTCGATGAACGACGATGACGATTCCGAATTTGCCCAATTGATTCCGGGAGTTAAACGGCTGCATAACGATCGTGTCAACGTTTATCAGCAGCGCAGTCGGAAAAAACCTGTGCCGAGGGCAAAAACTCCAAATATCGAATGGCAGCAGACTGGCTTTCCAGATGAATCCACTCCTGCTCGGGATACACACTTCAATTCTGGCTTGCAAAAAAAGCTACAGCGTAAAATAAAACAGGGCATGATCCGGCCCGAAACCAGAATCGATTTACACGGTTGCCGTCAGCACGAGGCTTTGGAGGCACTGGAAGCGTTATTAAGCGACGCATTACAGCGTGGATACCGGATGGTCCTAATTATCCACGGCCAGGGTTACCGTTCGCAAAGCGATGCCGTACTCAAACCGCTGGTACAGCGCTGGCTGGCTAAACAGCCACAGGTTCTCGCCTGGTGTCCTGCCCTGGCACGTGATGGTGCCGCGGGCGCCAGTTATGTCTATCTGCGCAACAGCTAATGACTAGTCGACGGGCCAATTGATTTCGGCGGCGGTGTATTTACCAACGACAACCTGGTTCAACGCCTCGGGAATCCTCGAATCCCGCATCGAAAGCGGTATCCGGCCCCCCATTATTTCAGCCTTTAGCTGCGGAAAAAGAGGATTGCGGTTGGGCTCAGCATAGCCCTGCGGAAGTATCGGCTGGTTATCGGCGGAATATTTATCCGACGCGCCGAGGGTATGCATTAATTCATGCGCAATTACGACCTGGTTAGAACCCCGGTAAGACTTGTCGGCAAAGGCGTTAATGATGCCAATGAGTCCACCTTGCAGGCCGACCGAATGGCGCAGTGATTGCGAGGTTTCGATATCGTAGTAGCTGACAAACAGCTCAATATCACCTTCG
>CALJYH010000141.1 GCA_937984095.1 uncultured Gammaproteobacteria bacterium
TCGGTCATGGTCCTGTTCTTGTTGCTGGGCTTTCACAGCTGTGGTTATGCGAATCACTCCGCAACACGTATCCTGATTTTAGGCGACAGTTTGAGCGCCGCCCACAATATACCGGTAGACAAGGGCTGGGCGCAGTTGTTCAGCTCCAATATAAGGGCAAGTTTTCCGCAAACAAGCGTTGTTAATGCCAGCATTAGTGGAGAAACAACTTATGGCGGCTTGCAACGCCTGCCCGAATTGCTGGCGGAACATCAACCCACCCACCTGATCATCGAACTCGGCGGCAACGACGGGCTGCGTGGACTCGGTTTCGAGCAGAGCACTGAAAATCTGCGGCAGATGGTACTACTCGCCGAAGCCAGGTCAATAACGGTGCTGCTGATCGGAGTGCGCATGCCACCCAACTTCGGGGCCGCCTATAATGCCCGCTTCCAGCAGATTTTCGAATCTACCGCTGACGAATTTAAAATCCACTATTTAGCCAGGTTTCTCGAGGGAATTGCGGCCAGCGACCCCGCATTGATGCAGGCCGATGGTATCCATCCAACCACTATCGCGCAACCGCAGCTGGCACAGAAGGTTGAAACTAAAATGGCGCAGATTCTTAATCACTGAGCAATGCCTCAAGCTGGTGCAAATCTGTGATCTGGTAATCGGGTGCTGGCGAGTGATGCGGCCACGGGACGTTTTCACGATTAACCCAGACCGCGTGATAACCGGCCTCAAGGGCTCCCACCACATCGTAAACCGGGTGATCGCCAACATAGACAATTTCCTCTGGAGACGCCTCGAAACGCTCGGCTAAATGCTGGTAAATCAAGCGATCCGGTTTAGCAACCATCAGATCCGAAGCACTGACCGCATGCTCGATCAAATCACCCAGTCCAACATGCGGAACACTGGCATTACCATTGGTGATGGAGCCAAGGCGGAATTTCTGCTTGAGTCGATGCAGGCAAGGCAATACGTCGTCGTAAAACTCGACCCGCTGGCGTGCCTCGAAAAAAATATCAAATCCCTTTTTAGAGACCTGTTCGCCGTCGTAATCATGGATTTCGCCCAGGTGCTCCAGGAAATCGCAACGCATCGCGGTCATATCTACCGCGTAATGCTGCGACCGGGCGCTGAATTCACGGCGATACTCGACCATTTGCGCAGGATCAAATCGTTCAGTGATGCGCGGATAGTGTTCCTCCAACCATTGATAAAGCGTTTCCTCGGCACGATGAATCGTCGGCATACAGGGCCAGAGGGTATCGTCAAGGTCAAAGGCAATTACGGTTACCTGGTTAAGCACGACAGTTCCAGTCAAAGCAGGCTAGAATTCTAAATGTTTTGCTGCTGTTGCGAAACATTGATGCAGTCGCGAGCTACTAATAACCGAATCCCGCGAATTTCATGCTGTTAAATGATTGCAGACGAGCGGGCATAATTCTTTCACTGTCGAGCAATGTTCTTTACTATTAACGACCTTCAGGCAGCAGATAACAATTCATGAATCCAGGCAGTACCCGACAAAGCGTTAATGTTTCCGGCGTCACCATTGGAGGCGATGCACCGGTCGTTGTGCAATCGATGACGAATACCGATACTGCTGACATCAATGCGACGGTAGCGCAGGTCAAACTGTTACATGAGGCCGGGTCAGAGCTGGTGCGAATTACCGTTAATAACGATGACGCGGCCCGCGCTGTACCGCATATTATTGATCAGCTTGATTCCCAGGATTGTCGGGTACCCATCATTGGTGACTTTCACTTCAATGGCCATAAACTGCTCAGCCAGCATGACGCCTGCGCCCGCGCGCTTGCCAAGTACCGTATCAATCCGGGCAATGTCGGACATGGCAAAAAACGCGATAAACAATTTAGTGACATGATTGAAATCGCGTGTCGCTATGACAAGCCAGTTCGGATCGGGGTCAACTGGGGCAGCCTCGACCAAAAGCTGCTTGCGAATATGCTAACCCGTAATGCCAACCTGGCCGATCCGCTGTCGCTGTCGATGATCAACCGCCAGGCAGTCATTGAGTCAGCGCTTAGTAGCGCAGCTTTTGCCGAGGAGATTGGTCTCCCAGCCGATCACATCGTCATCAGTTGCAAGATGAGTCGGGTACCGGATCTTATCGACGTCTATCAAACCCTGGCGGAGCGCTGTCGATATGCGCTGCACCTCGGTCTGACCGAAGCCGGCATGGGTGATCCGGGTGTCATCGGATCGAGCGCGGCTCTGGCGATCCTGCTTAACCAGGGAATCGGGGATACGATTCGCGTCTCGCTGACACCCGAACCCGGTGCAACCCGTGAACGCGAGGTTAAAGTGGCCCAACAGGTATTACAGTCACTGGGTTTGCGTTCATTCACCCCGAGTGTAACCGCCTGCCCCGGCTGTGGACGCACCACCAGTGAGTACTTTCAGGTGCTGGCCAAACAAATTCAGCAGGAATTGGACCAATCAATGCCCATCTGGAAACACAAGTTTCCGGGGGTAGAGTCAATGCAGGTTGCAGTCATGGGATGTGTCGTAAATGGCCCGGGTGAAAGCAAGCATGCCAATATTGGTATCAGCCTGCCTGGTACCGGGGAACAACCGGTGGCACCGGTTTACGAAGATGGTCGAAAAACCGTTACCCTGAAAGGGGATAATATTGCCGGGGAGTTTATTGACCTGGTAAAAGGCTACGTCGAGTCACACTACAACGCGGGTTAGCTTTTTATTTCCTGGATTGCGCAGGCAATCTCAAACAATACGTCGTTATCATCAACGCGAGTGACAACTGCCTCTGCCTGCATGGGTGGTGTGGCCGAGTTGCTGGACGTCAATGTAATTTCCAGTACAGCGCCCTGATCAAACTTTTCGGTCGAGGTAAACAGGATTCCCTTGCTACTGAGATTGATGACACTGCCCTGGTATTGCTTCGAGCTGCCTACCCTCGAAAAACTTAACTCGCAATCGATAGGCATGCGCAGAAAGTCCCGTTTTTCAGCGTAATCGATCATTTACGAGTCCTGTTAAAGTTTGAATAGCTTTCCGAAATTCGCTACATCAAGAATTTTGCGCACTTCAGGGGAGGCTTGACTTATTTCGATACTTGAAGATTCTCCACCCGCATGTTCTCGCAGCAATAACAACATACCCAATGCTGAACTATCCAGATATTCGGTATCAGTCAAATCTATCACATACTCGGTACCATTACCCGCGGTATCGGCATAGGAAGCGCGAAACTCGTCGTAAAGTTGAAAATCAAATTTGCCGGTTACTGCGATGGTCACTTTGTTACCGTCATCGGAAACCGTCATGTTTATACCCATTGGTGTTACCTCTTTCCTATTTCAAGCCCGGGGTGATTAAACCATTTCAATGCCGCCGAGGTCCAGTGAGAATTGAGTTCGTTTGATCTGCGTTATCTCAAACACGATAACTACCCTGGCAGACGACACTAGTAAACCTGCATCTGGTTCGTCAATAATCCTATTCTATAGAACATATTCAGACACTAACAAAAATTTTTAAAAGTCTGCCAGCCTGCAGTTCAGAATAGGTTTTAACTCGATCGGGCTGAACCGGATTTCAACTGAGCGTGGTTGTTATAACTTTTAACAATTGCGCCTTATCGAAGGGCTTGACTATCCAGCCGGTTGCACCTGCCGCCTTGCCCGCCTGTTTCTTACTGGCAGCTGATTCCGTGGACAGCACCAGTAGTGGCGTCACTTCGAAACCGGGTAACTTGCGCAATTCTGATACCAGTGTGATGCCATCCATGTTTGGCATGCGAACATCGGTAATGACCAGGTCAAATGTCTGCTCACGCGCGATATCCAGGGCAACCATCCCATCCTCAGCCTGGGTCACCTGGTGACCCGCATTTTGCAGCGTGCAGAATAGCATTTGTCTCATCGTGGAAGAATCGTCCACTGCCAGTATCGTAGCCATAGATTAGTCCCGCCTCTCCATCTGGCGACTTTCCGGATAACATTCGATGTGAGACTCGCGTCCGGTAAGCGCACCGCAACCTGAATATAGTTCTTAATCCTGCGCTTTATTCGAAACCTGATCAGAATTGTCAGATTTTTAACAGATGATGATCTGATTTTTACCGTTTACTTTTGCCTGGTACAGGGCTTTATCGGCACGCTTGAAAGCGCTCCAGAAATTGTCACTGTGGCGAACCAGGGTAATGCCGATGCTAATCTGAACCCGACCGGAAGCACCACATCCGTTCAGGTCGAGTTCATCGATGCTGCAGCGAATACGCTCGCAAACATCAACCGCGCCGTGGATATCAGTCTGGGCCAGGCCACCAACAAATTCATCACCACCATAACGATAGACGAGATCCGTGTTACGCACCGCATGACTGATTACGTTGGACACTTGACGCAGCACCTGGTCGCCAACATCATGGCCACAGCTATCGTTTATCTGCTTGAAGCCGTCGAGATCCATGACCAGAATCGCCATCGACTGCCGATGACGTTTTGCAAGGTCTATTTCCCGGGGTAAATTCTTCTCCATCGAAGTACGATTGTTCAAGCCAGTCAGCGGATCCTGGTAAGCCGACTTAAGCGCAACCTGATACATCAAAGCGTTTTTAATCGGGTAAATCAACGCACATAACAGGTCTTCAAGCTGACAAAGTTCGTGGCTATTAAAACTGGTGCCCTTATACAGGGTAATTTCGCCCAACAGCTGGTTTTGCATATTGAGCCGATAACATGCGGTGAAACCTGCCCTCAAACCATGTTCAATATTGGTCTCGCTATCGGCGCTACTGAAGTCATATCCGCAAAAATCAATTTCGCTCGCAATTTCAGCCATGAATGCTTCAATAATCTGGGACATTTCGAGGTGACGCGACAACAAATCCGATATCTGCAGTACCCGGATATATTTTTTGTTCTCCGATTCCTTACCAGCCGGTCGAGGATCCAACGCGACCACTTGTGCCGGAGGCTGCGACACCGTTTTAGCACTGTTAACTAGTTGAATTGTTTGTGCCATGGATTACTCCCACATGTCTTAACTGCTTCATATCTGAAATTACATGCCAAATGCGTGCCAACCTATAAACCTTTTAATAATCAATTGCTTAAGAGGTTTATTTATATCGAATGTGGGAAAATGGCAGTTTTTTGTCGAATTTGGGTGACAAAATGAAAATTTCCGCTGGAAAACCGCCTCAAGAACTCGCCAGAACGGCCGAATAAAGATCCAGATGACGTATTTATAACGCTTTCCCCAGATTTCCGGTGCCGAACCCGGCAATTTGGGGTCGATAACAACCGATCAAACGGCAGCTTCCTACCCGGGGTGGAAAATAATTGCCAGCATGGACATTAAAAGTCTCGATGACTCACTAACAGGCAGGCCTCCCGTTTCCCAAAACGGCGATTTGTTGGCACAGCTCAAAGCGGCTGGAACGATTGAGGCAGAAGTAATCAAGGTATTACAGGACAAGCTGTTATTGAGCAGCCGTCTCGGCGACATACTCACCACCAATTCACTGAACTACAAGGTTGGTGATCAACTTAACCTGCGCCTGGGTGGTAGTGAACAAAATCCGGTACTTAAGGCCAGCCCGAAACAAACGGGGCTGATGACGCTGAATCGCGATCAAAACCTTCGATTGAGTCGGTCGCTCCCGGCTGACCAGGCGGTACTTGCCGTGGTTACCAGGATTACGGCCCAACGCATCGAAATCAGGCTTGCGGAGCAAATTCTGACCTTGCCGCGCCAGCCTGGCATCGCTCGGGACCAATTGCTCAGCCTGCAGAAAAATAAGAACACAGGAACTATTCAAATCACTCCTGTCGATCGCAAGATGATTTACAAGGCCTTGTTGAAGCAGTTGATACCGCGGCAACCCGATACCGCCCCCACAAGCCTGGTCAAACTATTAAACCTGGTTAACAAGGCGGTAATCGCTTCAGCAACGAAGACAGTGCCGGTGACCGACCTTGCCCGGAATCCTGTCAGAGTTGAAAGCGCGCTTGCAGAATCTCGGCCGGCAACGCCGGTGGTGATAAAACAGCCCTTACCCATTCCAAAAACATCCCGGGAAGCTTCAAAACCGGAAAGTTTGTCCCGTTCGACCGTTATCAAAACAGCGAAGATAATGCCGACTGCAATAACAGGGCCAGAGAAGACACCAGTAGAAACCAACACCGTACCGGCAGTAAACAACCGCCAGATAAACGCGCTGCTGCGACAAATAAATAAAACCGGTAACAAATCCGTCGATCCCGTTACAGTCGTCAAGCCAGTTGTTTCAGATCAGACATCACAGACCACTGCGGCGCGCCCTGCTATCCAAACCAACATCCAGGGCACTGCAATTACTGATAAAGGTAATGCCAGTACTATCGCCGCCAGCGTTGAGAAGGAAACACCCACAGGCGTTGTTGCCGTAAGTAACAGATCGACCATCGAGGCCCGCACGATACCGGCCGCTCACCAATCCGCTGCCAGTTCTCAAGCGCCCCAAACCCAGGGCACCACTTCCCAGGCAGTTAAAACGACGACCTCCAGCGCGACCCCGACTACATTACAAATGCTGCTTCAATGGGTTCCCCGTCTTGCTGAAATGAACGTCACTCAGATAAAGCAGTGGTTTGTGTTTGCAAATTTGATTCGCCGGCCACAAGCAAAAGCGGATTTGACAACAGCGATAGATCCCGTCAGATCATTAAATAAACTGATTAACGAGGCATCATTCAGTCGCGAATTGACTGACACAATTCAGCTCAAGCTCAAAGCAGCCGCAGGCGAAGACGCACCCAAGGCAAAGACCCTTCCGCAGGACCTTCTGCAGCAAACCATTCGAGACGGCATAAAACTGGTCGAGCAATCATTGTCACAAAGCCTGTTGCAACGTGCCTCGCTTGGCCTGCAACAGGAAACCCAGCAGCCCCTGTCGCTAAGCCTCGTGCTGCCATTCCTGGAGAGGCAGGAAGTCAAACCGATTCAGATAGATCTCTCGCAACGCGGCCAATCATCGCAAGATAACAAGAATGGCTGGGACATTCGGTTGAGTTTCGAATTCGAAGGCCTGGGACCAATTTCCTGTCACCTGTTTCTCGAGGGTCAGGCGTTAGCCGCAAGCTTTTATTCGGACCAGGACCAGACTCGAAATCGAATCGATCAGGCATTACCGGAATTGAAACAACAATTGCTCGGTGCCGGCTTCACAAACTGTGAATTCCATAGCTTTCTTGGGGCCCCTGCCAACACCCCGCCTGTAGCGAGGACAGGTTATTCAGAGTCACTCATCGATATCGAGGCTTGACAGCATGAACAAGCTTCCCAGATTTGCGATCGCGCTCGAATATGATGGAAAACAGGCCCCAGTGGTTACTGCCAAGGGTCACGATGAAATCGCAAATCAGATATTAAGGCTAGCGCACGAAGCCAATATCCCGATTCAAAAAGATAATGAACTTGCACTGGTGCTGGACCAGATCGATCTCGGCGATCATGTTCCCGAAGCACTCTACATTGTTATTGCGGAAATCCTGACATTCGCCTACCGGTTATCCGGTAAACACAAGGAATTCATGGATGACATCCAGATGCACTCTGAAGCAAGCGCCGAAACTCCGAATTTAAATGAAGAATTATAATCTGCAGCGTATTTGCTAAACGTCGATAAAGTTTTTCATTTGCGCGAGTCAATTGCAGGCTCTAAACAGGTAACTCGCCGAGGTAATTAAATATTAATGTCATCCGGCGATCCTGTTATCTTACCCAACCATGAACAGAGCACCCAATGAGCGTTAATATCTCCTGGCTCGAAGATCGAATCAATGGAACCGGTGCACCGGTAATCATTGATGGCGGCATGGGAACCGAACTCGAAAAATCAGGCGTACCCATGGATGACCAGGTTTGGAGCGGCCGCTCGGTAATATCTCACCCCGAAGCCGTGCTGCAGGTGCATGAAGCATTTATCACGGCGGGTGCCGAGGTTATTATTACGAATACCTTTGCCGCCGCACGTCACATGTTGGAACCCGGTGGGCTGGGCGATTACGTCAGGGACATCAATCTCAAGGCTGTCAAACTGGCGCAGCAGGCGCGTGACAGCGCGGCTCAAGCGCCAGTTGCCATAGCTGGATCAATCTGCGAATGGGCGCCCACAGACGATCCCAAATGGCACCAGCCCGAAGCTGTGGGTCGCTCAACGCGGGAGCAAGCCGAAATCCTGGTAGAGGCGGGCGTCGACCTGATTGCGCTGGAAATGTGTGAGCAAAGCGAATTTTCGATCGCCGCTATCGACGCGATCCGGGAATTCGATATACCTGTCTGGATTGGCATGAGTGCGAGGCGACACCGGGGGTGCTCGACTTTGGCGGTGTTCGACGACGCAGCACTCGATTTCGAAGGCCTGGTTAAAGCGCTGTCCGGTTATCCTGCCATGATGATGAATATCATGCACACGCCGGTGCCCGATGTAGACGAGGCGCTCACTATGCTGCAGCGATACTGGAATGGTCCCGTCGGCGTGTATCCGGAATCCGGATACTTCACCATGCCTAACTGGCAGTTTGTCGATATCATCACACCCGATGAGTTTGCGGAGGTAGCTGAGCGGTGGGTCGACAGTGGCGTGCGCATGGTCGGAGGTTGCTGCGGCCTTGGGCCGGAGCACATAGCTGTGCTAAGGCAGGCGTTAAAGTAAATCGCCGGCCGATAAAATTTTCAGGACATGGGCAAAGTGGTTTGTTAAGTCAATCACAGATTTGTGCACCGACAGACATTAGATCGGCGTTTCAATAGTACTCACAGTCGGCGAAAAAAGGTTACCGTCGAGCACAATAAATGGACTGTTTTTGCCTTTAACCGGAACTACGGAAAAGCTTCAGCTTAGGCAGTGAATATTCCGAACTCAGGCGTAGGTATCGATGATTCGTTTCGAATCTTTCTGCTGCTGGTTTTTCTTTTGCTGCTGGGGTTTCTGCTTTTTTTGAGGATCAGGTTTGTTGAGGGCATCCCGAACCCGAGGTGTCTGGTTCACCGATTTGATTAGTGGGTCGGACATTTTACAAACCTTTACTCTCCTGGTACGACTTCACCGCGCAAGCTGTTCTGCTACCGCGAACCCGCACCTTATCGTTCTATTTCCTTATCGGCCATTCTCCAAAAAAGTTAATTACAGAAATTTTCAAAGATTTACGAAGCTTCTGTCTGTCGGAAAATCTTGTCGATTTTGTCTTTCAGCGTCTCTGCGGTGAAAGGCTTGACGATGTATGCATTGACGCCGGCCTCAGCCGCATCAACGATTTGTTCACGTTTCGCCTCGGCGGTGACCATTAACACTGGCAGATCACCGAGTTGTTCATCGGCGCGTACTGTTTTAAGCAGAGTCAGTCCATCCATATCGGGCATGCTCCAGTCGGTCACCAGGAAATCGAAATTACCCGTCTTCAGCATCGGTAACGCGGTCTGTCCGTTATCCGCCTCGGAGGTATTGTCGAAGCCAAGCTCGTGCAACAAGTTCCTGATAATTTCGCGCATCGCTGAAAGGTCATCGACGATTAGAATATTGATATCTTTATTCATGCGAATTCCAGTCGGACATGCGGGCTTTAACCCGCAGCAAGGCCTGACCATGTAACTGACAGATCCTGGATTCGGTGACATCGAGGATCTCACCTATTTCGCGAAAATTAAGTTCGTCGTCGTAGTACAGCGACATAACCAGTTGTTCTTTTTCCGGTAACTGTCGAATAGCCTCGGCCAGCTGCTGTTGATATTCGGACTGACTGAAGGCTTCTTCGGGGGTAATTTCCGACGAGCTCGGAATCGCGGCATCCTGCGTGTTTTCCTCCATCGTATCGATACTGTAAATACGCGAGGATGATGAATCGATTAAAATCTGGTGATAGTCACCGAGACTAATCCCGAGCGCCAACGCGACATCGGCATCTTTCGCATCTTCGCCGGTTTCGTTTTCAATTTTGCGAATCGCTTCGGAGACCGAACGAAACTTGCGATGTACCGAACGCGGCGTCCAGTCTGAGCGACGGATTTCGTCGATCATCGAACCGCGGATACGGATCCCGGCAAAGGTTTCAAAACTGGCGCCCATCTCGGCATCGAAATTGCTGGCTGCTTCGAGCAAACCAACCATGCCAGCCTGGATCAGGTCATCAATCTGCACCGTCGGTGGTAATCGGTTGAGCAGATGGTAGGCTATTCTTTTGACGAGCGATGCATGGCGAACTATCTGGTCCTTCTCGCCCAGATTTTCTACCTCCGCATACATCGCATGTCCATTCATAGGCGATCTTCCTGCGAGCTGTAATTGACGAGGCGCTCGATAAAGAATTCAAGATGTCCTTCCATGTTACTGGGGGTCGGCCATTGCTGGGTTTTCTTCGCAATCTGTTTAAAAGCCAATGCAGAAGGACTGCGCGGAAAGGCTTCGACCACCGCTTTTTGTTTCTGAACAGCTTTCTTTAAACAATCGTCGTAAGGAACACTGCCTAAAAAATCGAGCGTTACATCGAGAAACTTCTGCGAAACACGCGCCAGTTTATTATAAAGCTCGCGCCCCTGTTGGGCCCCATGCGCCTGGTTTGCAAGCACGTGAAAACGCTCCACTCCGTAGTCGCGATTCATTACCTTGACCATCGCGTATGCATCGGTAATCGAGGCTGGTTCATCGCAGACCACGACGATCACCTCGCGTGCCGCACGCGTGTAGCTCACGACGCTGTCCGAAAGGCCCGCCGCAGTATCAATCAACAAGGTGTCTACCGGTTCGGTCAGTTCGGAAAACGAACGGATTACACCGGCATTCTGGGCAGGCGTCAAATCTGACATCATCGCGATTCCGGAAGATGCCGGCACGATCTTGATTCCAGACGGCCCCTCGATGATCGTCTCCTCGAGGGTGCATTCGCCATTAATGACATGCGAGAGATTTTGACCTGGACTAAGACCCAGCAGGACGTCTATATTAGCGAGCCCCATGTCAGCGTCCATGACCATAACCTTGTCGCCGCTTTGAGCCAGCGTCACCGCGAGGTTAACCGTTACATTACTCTTGCCGACGCCACCCTTGCCGCTGGTCACCGCGATTACCTGCACGGGGTGCTGCGCTTTCATTTGCCTAATGCCTTGAGCCTGATCCATTATTCTTCCTATGCCTGTTTCTTATTGATGATGTGGTTGTAGCGCAGTGCCAGCGCTTCCTGATCGAATTGTTCCCCGTAACGCTGCATCAGTGACACCGCCTTGCTGATCAATCGGTGGCTTTTCGCAGGTTCCAGGTCCGCGGGCACCTTCTGCCCGGTGCCGCAGTAAGTCAGTGCTAATTGGTGCCGAATCGATGCAGATATGATACCGCCGAGACTGGCTGCTTCATCCAGCTTGGTGACAATAGCACCCGCCAGTTTTACCTTGCTGAAATTTTCAATCGTCTGGTTCAGCGCCGCTAACTGGGTATTAGCCGACAACACCAGATATGGTTTGATTTCGGGTGAACCGAGCTGCAGCCGATGAAACTGTTCGCTAAGGCGCAGGTCACGCTGACTCATGCCCGCGGTGTCGATCAACACCAGCTTCTTGTCACTAAGCATGTTCAGTCGATCGCAAAGCTCTTCGCTGTTTCCGGCCATCAACAAGGGTATTTCCAGCAAGCGCGCATAATGCTGAAGCTGCTCCTGGGCGCCAACTCTGAAATGGTCGGTGCTGATCATCGCCACCGAACGTTTGCCATGGGCCTGCACGAAGCGCGCAGCCAACTTGGCAATGGTCGTGGTTTTACCCACCCCGGTGGATCCCACCAAAGCTATACGACCACCTTCGGCGAGTAAATCATGTCGACTTATCGGTATGCAGCGCGCGATCACGCCGAGCATTTGTTGCCACACCTTGTGTGGGTCATCGCTCAGCTGGTCCAGGTGTGACATCACGGTTTCACACACATCCACTCCCAACCCCATTTCCGACATCAGGTTCAGCAATACCGTTCGAACCGGGTGCTTTTGACTGAAACGATCCCACTGCAGTACTGACAGCTGGCTCTCCATCAGGTCGCGCAGGTTTTGCAACTCTATCTTGACTTCATCTATCACCGGGGCGGCGGCTGGTTGCTTCGCAGCAGGTTTCTGTGTGCTTTGGGCAACCGGCTTTTTCACAATCGACCTGGCTGAAACAGGTGCCTTTGCGGGCGCTTGTACGGCCTGTTTGGGTTTGTTGCGTGATTTTGCAACCGCGGCTCTGACGACAGGATCGCTCGCGCTTAAGGCTGGTTTCGGTTTAATGCTGGCCACTGGTGCTCTAACACTCTCCCCAGCAACGGGTCCGAGTATCGGCTCCTTGCGTCCATCGTTCAATATCGACCCGACCCAGGTATCGCTGGCAACATCCGTGTTCGCAACAATTGATGCCGCTGCAGGCGCTGCTACGGTCTCTGGTTCGCGTCGAGGCACCGGTACAGGTGCTGCTACGGTCTCCGGTTCGCGTCGAGACACCGGTACAGGCGCTGCTGCGGTCTTCGGTACGCGTCGAGGTGTCGGTGCAGCTGCTGCTATCTCGGCAATCGCTACCTCGTCAAAATCGATCGCGGACAGAATTTCGACACCGCCGGGTACTTTATTGTTGCCCAGAATCACTGCATCCGGGCCCTGCTCCTGTTTCACCAGTTGCAGCGCGTCGCGCATGGTGGGCGCAAAGGTTCGCTTAATTCTCATTTCCAGACCTCACTTCAGTCGCCGCCAGGGTATCGGGGGCCCCGATGTTGGCAACGACCTTTAATTGTTTGTCATCCGGCATTTCGTCGTAACTCAATACGTGCAGTCCGGGGATCGCATGACGCACCATCCGCGCCAGGAAAGTTCGCAGGCTTTGCGATACCAGCAAAACTGCCGGCTCGCCGCGAGACTGCTGGGTCTCTGCTGCCTGTTTTAACGAACTATGTATCATTTGTGCCAACCCCGGTTCGAATGCCATAACGTTACCGTCCTGACCTTGTACAGACTGAAGCAAAATCTGTTCCAAAGACGGGTGCAGGGTCATCACAGTAAGCTCTGACGCCATTCCAAAGATGCTTTGCACAATTTGCCGGCCCAGGCTCACACGTACCAGCGCGCTGAGTGCGCCAGCATCTTGACTCTTGCTGCCGTGCTCTGCCAATGTTTCGGCGATACTGCGCAGATCGCGGATCGCTATCTGTTCCTGCAGCAGGTTTTGCAACACCTTGACAATCACGCTCAGTTCGAGCGGCTTCGGGGTCAGCCCATCGACCAGCTTGGGTGAGCTGCGTTTCAATACCTCGAGCAGTTCCTGGACTTCTTCATGTCCGATCAGCTCGTGTGCATTGTCCTGCAGCAGCTGGCTCAAATGAGTAGCGACTACGGTCGATGCATCGACCACGGTATAGCCGAGCGTCTGTGCGTGATCACGTTGCGCCCGTTCAATCCAGTAGGCCTCGAGACCAAAGGCGGGATCCTGGGTAGGAGTACCGCTCAATTCACCGTAAACTGTGCCTGGATTAATCGCCATGTCCCGACCCGGCTGCACCTCGGCCTCGCCCATCGGCACGCCAAGCAGGCTTATTCGATAGCTGTTAGGAGATAAATCGAGATTGTCGCGAATATGCACTGGCTGAATCAGAAAACCCAGTTCCTGCGACAGTTTCTTGCGCACCCCCTTGATGCGCGTCATCAGCTCGCCTCCCTGGCGGGCATCTACCAGCGGAATCAATCCATAGCCTACCTCGAGCCCGATAATATCGACCGTCTGTACGTCATCCCAGCTCAATTCGCGCTGTTCGGGTCTTGGCTCGACATCTTCCGGCTCTACCTCGACCAGTTCGGCTTGCTGTTGCTTGCGGTGCAACACATAAGCAAGGCCGGCAGCCATCGCGGCAATGGTTAAAAACGCCGCATTGGGCATCCCCGGTATCAGTCCCAGCAGGGTCATGATCACGGCGGAAACGATGAGTGCACGAGGATTGTCGAACATCTGGCTGAAAACCTGGCTCGACATCGATTCCGAGTTGGAAACACGCGTGACGATAATTGCAGTTGCGGTTGACAGGACCAGTGAAGGAATCTGAGCGACCAGGCCGTCGCCGATGGTCAGCAGGGTATAGTTACGTACCGCGACACCAGCTTCGAGGTCATGCTGAAAAACGCCAATTGAGAGTCCACCGATAATATTGATAAACAGAATCAGGATGCCGGCAATCGCGTCGCCTCTGACGAACTTGCTGGCACCATCCATGGAACCGTAGAAATCAGCCTCCTGAGAAATTTCGCTGCGACGCTGACGCGCTTCATCCTGGGTACACAGACCGGCATTCAAATCGGCATCGATCGCCATTTGTTTTCCCGGCATCGCATCCAGTGTAAATCGAGCGCTGACTTCCGAGACGCGCCCGGCACCCTTGGTGACCACGACAAAGTTAATAATCACGAGGATCGCAAAAACCACCAGGCCGACCGCGTAGTTACCACCGATGACAAAGTCGCCAAAAGCCTCGATCACCTTACCCGCAGCCGCGGTTCCGGTATGACCCTCGAGCAGCACGATGCGCGTTGAAGCGATATTCAACGCCAGGCGCAGTAACGTGGCAATCAGCAGGATGGTTGGAAAAACTGTGAAATCGAGGGGTCGTAACGCATAAACTGAAACCAGCAATACCACCAGCGCAAAGGTAATGTTGAAGGTAAAAAGCATGTCCAGCGCCATCGGCGGCAGGGGAATCACCACCATCGCCAGCATCAAGATGACGATTAAAGGAGCTGCAAAGCCCTGGGGGTTAAATCCCCGGAGTTGAGCGCTAAGGGTTTGTCCTGCCATTAACGCTCTCCCCGGCCAGCCAGGCTGGCTTCAGCGAAACCTGAAGTGATTGATGACGAGACCACTATACTTCCTCGTCCATCGGCATGTGTGGATCGGGGCGCTGCGGCATTTCGCTTCCCTGATCGCGCGCGATACGCAGCTGGAACACGAAAGCGAGTATCTGCGCGACCGCGAAGTAGAGATGTGCCGGAATTTCCTGGTCCAGTTTGCAATTCGCGTAAAGCGCCCGCGCCAGCGGCGGTGCTTCGAAAATCTCGATATCGTGAAAGGCAGCAATTTCCCTGATCTTGAGTGCGATCAGATCCTTACCCATGGCGAGCACTACTGGCGCGGCCATGTTGTCGTGATCGTATTTCAACGCGACCGCGTAGTGCGTCGGGTTGGTAATGATCACGTCCGCATCCGGCACCGCCTCCATCATGCGTCGCTGAGCCATCTCCTGCTGCACCTGGCGCACTTTCGACCTGACCTCGGGCTTGCCCTCGGTGTCTTTCAATTCGTCGCGCACTTCCTGTAGCGTCATCTTCAGCTTTTGAGAGTGATCCCAAAGCTGGAATGGAACATCGATAGCGGCAATCAGTATCAATGTTGAAGATACCACCAGGAAGCTCTGTCCGAGCAACCAGGCACCGTGCTGTAGTGCCAGGGCCAGCGACTGTGATCCCAGCCCCAGGAATTCGTCGGACTTACTCCACAGAAATATCACCGCGACACTGGACACCACCAGGAATTTAGCTATCGCCTTGACCAACTCCATCAGACCCTTGGCCGAAAACATGCGTTTGAAACCGGCTATCGGGCTGATTCGATCAGCCTTGAAAGCCATCGACTCGACACTAAAAGACCAGCCACCGATCGCAAGTGGCGTAAAAATCGCAATCACCGTCATCAGAAACATAAACGGACCGATCGCGGTCAGGGCCTCGTAGGTCGCAATACCAAATTTTTCGAATACAGCCTGCCTGGAATACACGTCGGCGCGAGATATGGTGAACCCCTCCTGCATGAAAATTGAAATATGTTCAATCATGTGTGAACCCATGAACAACAGCCCCAGCGCGCCAAAAACCATGATGGTCATGCTGTTGAGTTCTTTCGAACGCGGTACCTGCCCTTTTTGCTTCGCATCGCGAAGCTTTTTCGCGGTGGGTTGTTCCGTTTTTTCCTGACCGGTGTCGCTTTCGTTCGCCATATCCGATTATCCTCAGGGTGCCACTAACGATTGCGATAGCTGCATGGCCTGCAACATCATTTGATTGAAGCGCGGCAGTAACCCGGGCAAAACCAGCAACAGGATGATGAATCCCATAAACATCGTGACCGGAAAACCAACCGAGAAAATATTCAACTGCGGGGCTGCCCGGGTCATGACACCCATCGACAGCGTGATGACCAACATCGAGATCAATGCCGGAATCGCTACCCACAGAGCACCGATGAACATTTGACTGCCCCAGGCAATCAGCGACCAGAAATCAGCGCGTCCGACACCAGTCGCCGAGATCGGCAGACTCTCAAAACTGGACACGACCAGCTGAATCAGCATCAGGTGACCACCCAGTGCAAGAAATAACAGCGTGCCGATAATAATAAAAAACTGCGAGACCACGGGGACATTGACGCCGTTGGTGGGATCGACCATCGATGCAAATCCAAGGCCCATGCTCATCGCGATCGCTTCACCCGCGATCATCAGTGCACCGAATACCAGCTGCATCGTAAAACCCATCGACAGGCCAATCAGTATTTGCTGTGCCGAGATGAAAAGTCCCTCGACAGAGAGCGCTTCGACCTGTGGTAACTCGGGTAATAGCGGCACGACCACAGCCGACAGCACCATGGTAATAATAATCTTGACGCGTGTTGGTACCAGGCGGGTACCGATTACCGGCATCGCAATAAACATCGAACCGATGCGCATCATCGGCCAGATCAATGATCCAACGAATGCAGTAGCCTGGGCGAAACTGAAATCCATCTGCAGATCAACCAATCAGGCCCGGGATATTAATGTAAAGGCGCTGGGTAAAGCTCAACAGCAGGTTAAGCATCCAGGGCCCTGCGACCAGTATCGACAGTAATAAGACCATGAGCTTGGGAATAAAACTCAGGGTTTGTTCATTGATCGAGGTTGCGGCCTGAAACATACCGATCAACAGACCGATGGCGAGCGCCGACAGCAGCATTGGCGCCGCGAGCATCGCGATTACGTAAAGCGCCTGTTGCGACAGATCGATTATCGTGTCGGGTGACATGTCAGGCCCCCAGCAGGAAACTCGAGGCCAGGGTACCCATGATCAACGCCCAGCCATCAACCAGCACGAATAACATTAACTTGAAGGGCAAGGAGATAATCATCGGCGACAACATCATCATACCCATAGACATCAGCACACTTGCGACGACCAGGTCGATGATCACGAACGGAATGAAGATCAGGAATCCGATTTGAAACGCTGTCTTTAACTCGCTGGTCACGAAGGCAGGCATCAGCAAGGTGAAGGGCGTTTTTTCCGGGGATTCAATTTCGGTCACGCCGGCAATGTCGGCAAACATACGGATATCGGTTTCACGCGTTTGCGCCAGCATAAATGTCTTGAATGGCTCGGTCGCTGCCGTCATCGCGTCCATTGCCGACATCGAACCATTCAGGTACGGCTGCATGGCTACCTGGTAAACCTGGTCAAACACGGGTGACATCACGAACAGTGTCAGAAAAAGGGACAGTCCCAGGATGATCTGATTTGAAGGTGTTTGTGCAGTACCCAACGCCTGGCGCAGGATCGACAACACGATAATAATACGTGTAAACGAAGTCATCATCAGCAGGATCGCAGGCAACAATGTCAACATCGTCATCAGCGCCAGGATTTCGAGAGTTACCGAGTAAGTCTCGCCATCGCCATTGCCACCGTCGATCGAAATTGCCGGGATGCCGGCCGACTGTGCCTGCACTTCGGGCATCAGCATCATTAAAAACAGGCCTAGCAGGATTTTCATTTTGACTCCCGTTCACCCATGACGCGATTAAATTTCTCGGCGAAAGAAGACGATGCAAGCTGTGCTTCCGGCGCATCCAGCGGTTGTGACAGCGTATGCAGTTTTTCGATACGACCTGGGGTCAAGCCAACCAGAATCTGTTCCTCACCGACTTGCAACAGTACGATTCGATCTCGAGTACCAATTGAAAGCCCCGCGATAATTTTGATCAGACCATTTTGCGATTGCTGGTTCAGGTTGAATTTTTTTACCAGCCAGGCGAAGGCCAATATCACCACCACGACCAGTAGTAATCCGCCTGTCAGCTTCAACAGGTAAGGCATTGAGAGCGGTTCCAGCGCGGGTGTGTCGAGTTGCGACTGCGCTAACGCCGTGTTGGAGAGCAATGCGGTGAGTACCAGTATCCAGCGCATTAGCGGAGATTCTTGATCCGATCAGCCGGGCTGACCACGTCAGTCAGGCGAATACCAAATTTTTCGTTGACCACGACAACCTCGCCATGTGCCACGAGGGTACCGTTCACGAGCACATCCATCGGTTCACCCGCGAGCCGATCGAGTTCGACAATCGAACCCTGGTTCAGCTGTAGCAGGTTACGAATACTGAGTTGGGTGCGTCCGATTTCCATGCCCACGGTAACCGGAATATCGAGGATAACGTCCAGCTTGACGTCACCCGAATCCGGGTTCGCGGTGTTATTCAAATGCTTTGCCGAGACCTGCTGAAATTCCTCACCACCACCCTGGTCGGCAGCTTTGTTTTCTACGCTGCTCTCCGACGTTGCGGCTTCCAGTTCCTCAGCCATTGCATCCTGCTCCACGGCCTGTTCTGTGTCATTGCTCATATTTAGTCTCCTACAGACTATTCCTGGTGCGTAATTGCGTTTTTGATATCTTCGTTTTCCGGATCGTAAATTTCGATGATTTCTTCTACCTTGACGGCCGAGTTGCCCTGGTGTTCACCAAACTGACCGCGGATAATCGGCAGCTCTTCGGCAAGAACCATGACTTGCTCGGGTAAATCGATCGGTATGATGTCGCCGGCCCTGAAGTTGATCAGATCGGAAAGCGGCACCTGCTTCTCGACGAAAATGGCCTGCATATCAATTTTGGCGTGCATCAATTCTTCCTTGAGAAGAAT
>CALJYH010000142.1 GCA_937984095.1 uncultured Gammaproteobacteria bacterium
GTGTTAATCGACAATAAGTCGTAATCAAGCAACGGTCGACCCGCGATCGAAATTTGCTTGCGCTCGGCATTGATCGCGGTAACTTCTGCGTGAATGACGCGCGCACCGGCGAAGCGCGCTAACGGTAACAGGTCAATATGCGCTTCGTCGTAGCCGTAGTGTCCGGCCACAAATCCTGGCAACATACCCGAATAAGGGGTATGCAGATCACGCGTCACCAGGGTAATGCGTAACCCGGGTTGCGGATTCATCGCAAAGTGCTTGAGCACGAACAAATGACTGTGTCCTCCCCCGATTAACACCAGGTCGGAGGTGACGGGTGATTCCTTATTTTGCATCAGCAATCAGTACCATAGTTCGTACAGGATTTTGGGCGTGTTCATCGCTCTGGTATTATGCGTGCAGCTTTTGTACTGTAAAGCCATGTTTACGTTAATCCGACCCCTTACACGCTGCCTGGCCATTGTACTTGCCTGCATTGCCACAACTTCGTTGGCAGCGCAACAGTTTCGCGAAATCGAGCAGGGCTATCCCGGGATTCGCGTTGAAGAGGTGGCCAACGGACTGGGCATCCCCTGGGGCATGGCTTTTGTATCCCCGCACCAAATCCTGATCACCGAACGCGCGGGACGTGTGCTTCTACTAGACATTAAAAAGTTTGTCTTTGTCGATCTCCTCGGCGCACCCGAAGTCGTAGCCGAAGGCCAGGGCGGCATGCTTGATGTGGCAGTCGGACCCAATTTTAAAACCGAGGGCTGGATTTACTTTACCTACAGCAAGCCCTCTAACGGCGAGGCAGCGACCACGATCGCGCGAGCCCGTCTCGGTCAGAACGAGTTGGTTGACTGGCAGGATTTGTTGGTCACCGATACCGCGACTGATGAACGGCAGCACTATGGTAGTCGCATCGCGTTTGATGCCAACGGACACGTATTCTTTGGAGTTGGAGATCGTGGTAAACGACCCATGGCGCAAGACTTGAGCAATCACGTCGGCACAATTATACGCCTGAATCTCGATGGCAGTGTGCCATCGGATAATCCTTATTTTGGTAATCCAGGGACACGCTCAGAAGTCTGGAGTTTTGGTCATCGTAATCCCCAGGGACTGGTATTTGATGTACCAACCTCTCGATTATGGGAGATCGAACACGGGCCTCGAGGAGGCGATGAAATCAATCTCATCACCAAAGCGCGAAACTATGGCTGGCCGGTCATCAGCCATGGCAAGGAATACTGGGGACCGGTAGCGGTTGGTGAAGGAACCAGCAAGCCTGGTATGGAACAGCCACGCAAGGTTTATATTCCATCGATCGCGCCAGGTAGCCTGGTGCTGTACCGTGGCAAAGCCTTTCCCGAGTGGTACGGCAACCTGTTTGCAGGCGCACTCAAATTACGCCATTTAAACCGAATCGAACTCTCTCCATCTGGCCAGGTAATCAACGAAGAACGAATCCTCGAAGATCTGAATGAGCGCATCCGCGCCCTCGCCATAAGCCCCGAGGATTGGATTTACTTCTCCACCGACAGCGGCCGCATCCTGCGCATACTCCCCGAGCAGTGATCAATCAACTGATAGAGGTAGCGTTGCAGTGCCCTTACTGCTGGGAAGAAATCACGTTGCTGGTGGATGGTTCGATCGAAATCCAGGAATACATCGAGGATTGCGAGGTTTGTTGCCGTCCGATCGATTTTAAGGTTGAAATTGACGATGATGGGCTGGCGCAGGTTCAGGTTCAGGCTCAGCTTCAGCATGAGTAACTACAGCAGATTCACGTTATTACTGCTGCTTGCCATGATCCTGGATTACGCCGGCGCTGCTCCCCGTTGGGTTGAGCACGCGTCGATACCCGGACCGGATACACCAGAAACCGGGCAATCTCGCTTCGATGATCTCTTTCTGCTCGGCAGCGGGCGTTACCAGATTCCCTATCCATTTTCGAACCTGGTCGAGTCGCTAGAATCCCGAATCGATAATGCAGGTAAGCCAGGTGTGCGTCTGACCTTCATTCCTATGGGCCGATCGCTACAGCGCGACGCTCCTGCCCCCGATTACTTTAAATTTTCCCGGGCCGTGATCGCATTGGAGGGAGAGCCGGTCACTGCCGGGAATGCCGCGGGTGAGGTGCTCGAGTATCGACTGTTTATTGCGCATCAACCGAAAACGGAAACCCTCGAAATTATCAGTTACAACGACGCGGTCGGACGCTTCGAGTTCCAAGTGATCGAAAAATATGGTCCCAACCTATCACCTCAGGTGCGTCGGGCAAACCGTATCATGTGCCTGAGCTGTCACCAGAATGCAGCGCCCATATTCGCCATGCGGCCCTGGAGCGAAACCAGCTTCAACGTCGAGATTGCCAATAAGCTGGTCTCGGCACAGCCTCAGAAGTACGACTCCCTCATCGATGTCGTGTCTGCGGATGCCGGTGTTATTGATCTACTCACGGAACGCGCCAATTACCTGGCCGCAGCGCAATTCATCTGGCAACGGGGATGCCAGACCAGGCGTTGTCGTGTGGCGCTCCTGCGTGCCATTTTACAATATCGACTCAGTGGAGAATCCAGCTTTGACTCGAATCACCCGGACTATCGCCAGGATTACTTCAACGAACTGACGCGTAACTGGGAAACCCGCTGGCCCGAAGGACTGGCGCTGGCAAATAGTCGTGTCGCCGACCGTGATCCGTTTGCCACCGGCCCTGCATCCCTTGAGCAGGACCCCTTGTTTCTGCGCCCCGCGCATGCCACCTGGTACCGGGTCGATCCGATACTGGCGCGCGGCATCGTCTATCGACTCTCGGGTTACCTCACTCTCGCCGATGTACAGCGTATCGATCGCCATATGATTGAGCTAAGTGACGACCCATCAACACCGATCCAAAAATTTCGCGCCAGCTGCCGTTTTGAAGATCAAGCCAACCAGACCAGAATTCTGAATTGTGGCAATGCAACAACGCCCGAAAGTCTGCAAGCGCGCTTCAGTATCGAGTATCAACAGGGCAATCTGGATTCAATTCGCATCATGAAATTACAAATCCCGCTCGACGCCAACCTGATGCAACCGAAAATCAGACAATTGTCGCGCTTGCAGCGAGGCGTTAAGGCGGAACTCGAGCACGAAACAACCAACCTGGCACAGAGGCTCGCTAACGGGGATAGAATCAAATCCCTGGTGCTACTCGGCAACGATCCATTGCTTAGCGGCAAGATTAGTCTTGAGGTGGAAGTTGCGGAAGAATTTCGGCTCGTTGATCAGGCACTGTCCAGTCTACTGGAAAAAAATCAGCAGGCACTGGGAGATTCTGCGTTCAGGCGTAAAACGATAGTACGCGAGCTGGCACTTGCGCTGGGTATGAAGCCTATGGATTGGCGTGAACCCCCTGTGGCAGTAAGCGATATTAAAGAAACTCTATCCAGTAATCTTGGCGGAGAGCTTGCCCTGCTCGAACCCTACTGTTCACATTGTCATGCGGATACAAGCGTGAATCCACCCGGTTTCTTGACAGGTAACGAAGCGGGAGCAAAGATTTTACAATGTGCGCCACGCATGCTCGCTAGATTAAAGGCCTGGCAAGCGGAAACCGATTTCCCGGCATCACCGATGCCGCCCCCGGCATTTCTTGAGTTCGTTGGAACAACGATCGAAGCCTGGCCGAAAAGTGCTCACTATCGTAGGCTCGTCGCCAGCCTTGAAAATATGGTTAGAAAAAATCACCAGCTACTGGGCACGGATTACCAGCATCTTCCGCCCTGTCTTGCCAGAGCTAACGAATAACGAAACCGGATGTGGCCGAGGCCTGATCCGTTTCGTTAAACGCCAGGTCATCTACTATTGCATGCGGGGGCCCGACCCGGATTTTTTCAGTTACGGTCGCAATTGAATTCTCGTCGCCATGTAGAACAAACTCGACGCGACCATCATTCAGGTTACGCACGTAACCGCAAAGATCCTGAGCTTGCGCATGGCGCATGACGAAGTAACGGAAACCTACGCCCTGCACGCGGCCTGTAACAAAGCCTTTTACGCTACGAACCTGCCCCATTTCGAACCTCGATAAAGGTATTTAGTTCTACACTAGTCTGGATTCAACCTGGCTTCGATCGCCTCGCGCTCGGCATTCCAGAATTCAGCCCATCTAGCCAGCAACTTCAACCCTTCCTGCTGTTGCGCTTCGTCACCAGCCTCGATTCCGACTCGATAATTCTCAACCCCCTTGATGAAATATCGCTCAAAGTTTTTCCCCAGGCGAAGATCCAGCTCATCCAGAAATTTTCGCTCGACCTGGAACGCAAGTTTTAGTCCTTGATCGAGTGTAGTCAGTGCCTGCACCAGCTCTGCCTGTCCGAGACCAGGAGACTGTAATTGTCTACCGCCAGCCTCCACCTGTTTCAGGGATTCAAGAAAGTAGTATTTCTGGTCCCTGGATATCTCATCATCTTCTGTTGATGAGGAGCAGGCTACAAGTATGCCCATCAGCAGGCAAACCAGAAAAACCCGGTGCGGTGCCGGGTTCATCTTTTTCCAGCGATACGCA
>CALJYH010000143.1 GCA_937984095.1 uncultured Gammaproteobacteria bacterium
CCATTGCGACGAATCACCTTGCAGTTTTTACACATTTTCTTAACTGAAGCTCTTACCTTCATGGTCTTACCTTAATCCCGGGAATCAGCGCACCACGCCGGCGCCGCCATATCCCTTAAAATTTGATTTCTTCATCAACCCGTCGTATTGATGACTCATCAGGTGCGCCTGCACCTGTGACATAAAATCCATCGTCACGACGACGATAATCAACAACGATGTACCTCCGAAGTAGAAAGGCACATTCCAGAACAGTATTAAAAATTCCGGCAACAGACAGACCGCGGTAATGTAGATCGCACCGACCAGGGTCAGGCGTGACATCACACCGTCAATATAACTCGCTGTCTGGTTGCCCGGACGAATACCCGGAATAAATGCACCGGACTTCTTCAGGTTTTCTGCAGTCTCTTTCGAATTAAACACCAGCGCGGTGTAGAAAAAACAAAAGAATATGATCGCGGCAGCATAGAACATGACATACAAAGGCTGTCCCGGTGACAGCGTTGCAGAAATATCCTGTAACCAGCGCATGCCTTCAGCCTGGCCAAACCAGCTACCCAGCGTGGCCGGGAATAGAATGATACTGGAGGCAAAAATCGGCGGTATTACACCGGCCATGTTCAACTTCAACGGCAGGTGGCTGCTTTGTGCCGCATACATCTTGCGTCCTTGCTGGCGCTTGGCGTAGTTCACCGTAATACGCCGTTGCCCGCGTTCAACGAAAACAACAAAGTAGGTAACCGCCAGTGCGCCGACAAACAGCGCCAGGATGACCAGCGAATTCAGTTCACCGGTACGTACCAGTTCAAAGGTACCACCGATCGCCGATGGCAATCCGGCGACAATTCCGGCAAAGATAATGACCGAGATACCGTTACCGACGCCGCGTTCAGTAATCTGTTCACCGAGCCACATCAGGAACATAGTGCCGGTGACCAGGGTAACCGCCGCGGTAAAAATGAAAGACGGTCCCGGGTTTACGACCAGCGCCGCACCGCCGCCGCCACTTTGTCCGGACAATGCAATCGAGATACCAATCGCCTGGAAGGTTGCCAGGGCAACCGTACCATAGCGCGTATACTGCGTAATCTTGCGACGACCGGACTCACCTTCCTTCTTCAATTGCTCCAGGGTCGGTACCGCAACCGTCAGCAATTGCATGATAATCGAAGCCGAAATATAGGGCATAACACCCAGCGCAAATATCGACATGCGTTCCAGCGCACCACCCGAGAACATGTTGAACATGCCCAGGATGCCGGTACGTTGCTGCTCAAAAATCTCCCGCATCACGTTGATATCGATTCCCGGTATCGGAATAAAGGTACCGATACGGAATACGATCAACGCACCAATCACAAAAAAGATGCGCTTGCGCAGCTCGCTCAAAGAGCCTCCCGAGAGACTGCTGGCTAACTGTTGTGCGGAAGGACCGGCCACGATGCGCCTATGCTACCTTGCCGCCAGCAGCTTCAATTGCGGCACGCGCACCTTTGGTCACGCCAACGCTGGCGTCGACGTTAACCTTGCGCTTCAGTTCGCCTGACAGGAAAATCTTGGCCTGGCGAGTTTGAGTTGGTACCAGGTTGGCTTCGACCAGTGCCTTCAGACTAATATCCTCAAGGCCGGAAGTTTCGATTTCACCCAGGCGTACCTCGGCCGAAAATCGAGATATACGCGAGGTAAAGCCGAACTTGGGCAAACGCATTTGTAATGGCATTTGTCCGCCTTCGAATCCAGCACGCACACTGCCGCCAGAACGTGACTTCTGACCTTTATGGCCTCGTCCAGCAGTCTTGCCAAGGCCGGAGCCGATTCCCCGTCCGACACGCTTGGATGCTTTGGTAGAACCCTTCGCGGGTTTCAAACTATTCAGGTACATCACGCTTCCTCGACGTTAAGCATATAGTGGACCCGGTTGATCATACCGCGATTTTCAGGGGTATCGATCACTTGCACGGTCTGGTGCATACGACGCAATCCCAGGCCCGCAACGCAAGCCTTGTGCGCGGCCAGGCGATGATGTTTGCTGCGTATCAGGGTCACGCTCAGCATTTTGACACCAGAATCCGCTTTTGGTGCGACCTCTTTTTTAGCTGCAGCTTTCGGCGCAGCTTTCTCGGCGACAACCGCAGTTTCAACCTTCGGTGCCGCTTTCTTGGCGACAGCTTTCTTGGCGACAGCTTTCTTGGCCGCAGCCTTTTTGGTCGCAGCTTTCTTTACCGCTGTCTTTTTCGCGGCTTTCTTAACAGTCTTTTCTTCGTCAACCATCACACTAACCTGTAATTTCTTCGACGGTTTTACCACGCTTGGCGGCAATATCCTCGGGTGACTTCATGTTTTGCAAGCCGCTAATGGTCGCACGCACCAGGTTAATTGGGTTACGCGAACCATTACATTTGGCCAGTACATTATGTACACCTACGGCCTCGAAAACCGCACGCATCGCACCACCAGCAATAACACCGGTACCTTCCGATGCGGGCTGCATATAAACCTTTGCCGCGCCATGACGGGCATTCAGGGGATATTGCAAAGTACCGTTGGTAATCGCAACTTTCGTCAGGTTGGCGCGTGCTTTCTCCATCGCTTTCTGGATAGCCAGCGGCACTTCGCGCGCTTTACCATATCCAAAACCAACTTTACCGTTACCATCACCGACGACGGTGAGCGCAGTAAAACCGAACTGACGCCCGCCTTTGACTACCTTGGCCACGCGATTAACCGCGACCAACTTTTCCATCAAATCGTCGCCAGCCTGTGTATTTCTAGGTTCTGCCATTCGAATCTCCCGGTTAGGCGCGCTTAGAACTTCAAACCATTTTCACGGGCGGAGTCGGCCAGGGCCTTGACTCTACCGTGATACTTAAAACCCGAGCGATCGAATGCAACAGACTCGACACCGGCAGCTTTTGCCTTTTCGGCAATAACCTTGCCCACGGCAGTCGCTGCATCGACATTTCCCGGGTACTTGATCGCCTTTTTAACATCAGCCGACAGGGTTGATGCAGCGGCAATCACTTTTCCGGTCTCACCGGAGATAACCTGCGCATAGGTATGACGCGGGGTACGATGCACGCACAGGCGATTGACACCCAGTGATGCAATCTTGCCACGCGTGCGACGCGAACGTCTGATTCGGGATTGTTTCTTATCCATAACCTAACCTATTTCTTCTTCGCTTCTTTGCGGACGATCTGCTCGTCGGCATATTTAACACCCTTGCCCTTGTAAGGCTCGGGTGGTCTGAATGCGCGTATTTCCGCACACACCTGGCCAACCTGCTGCTTATCACAACCGCGCACTATAATTTCAGTCGCCGCCGGGGTTTCTATCTCGATTCCCTCGGGTACCTGGTAATTAACCGGGTGCGACAAGCCTAAAGACAGGTTGAGTTGCTTGCCCTGTGCCTGGGCGCGGTAACCAACACCGACCAGCTGCAGTTTCTTTTCAAAACCGTTGGCAACACCCTCGACAATATTGTTGACCACCGAGCGCATGGTTCCGGTAACCGCAAGCGATGACTGGCGCTCGTCCCTGGGCGACAACGTCAACACGTTATCTTCCTGGGTCAGGTTGACCGCATCATGCAGGGTCAACGTCAGGTAACCCTTCGGACCCTTGGCGGAAACTTCCCTGCCATTGACACTGAATTCAACGCCATTGGGCAATTCGATTGGTTTTTTAGCTATTCTGGACATGTCCTTAACCTAAACCACCGAACAGATGACTTCACCACCGAAACCGGCGGCACGGGCCTGGCGATCGGTCATAACCCCTTTCGAGGTAGAAATAATCGCGATACCGAGTCCACCGTTAATTGATGGTAAATCATCTTTCGATTTAAAAATGCGTAGGCCAGGACGACTAATGCGTCGCATTTGTTCGATTACCGGCCTGCCCTGGTAATACTTCAATTCGATAATCAGCTGCTTCAGGTTATCGTCCGAAACCTTGTAATCACTGATATAACCTTCGCCTTTCAGCACCTCGGCAATTCTGGATTTCTGCTTGGACGCGGGCATTTTTACACTAACCTTGTTCGCCTTTTGCGCATTGCGCACGCGAGTCAGCATATCTGCAATTGGATCTTGTAAGCTCATCTCTGTCCTCTTACCAGCTGGCC
>CALJYH010000144.1 GCA_937984095.1 uncultured Gammaproteobacteria bacterium
GGTGATTCGGCATGCTCATTACCCCCCTACACACTGTCTGATGAAATTCAGCAACGCCTGTGCGAACAGGTAGGTGCCATGGCCAGGGCACTTAACGTGGTAGGATTGATGAATACGCAGTTTGCGATTAAGGGCGATGAAGTTTACGTTCTCGAGGTTAATCCTCGTGCCTCGCGCACCGTCCCATTCGTTTCAAAGGCCACCGGGGTTGCGCTCGCAAAAGTCGCCGCGCGTTGTATGGTTGGTCAAAGCCTGGTGCAACAGGGCAGAACCGAGCAGGTGGTGCCGGATTTTGTTTCGGTCAAGGAATCGGTATTTCCGTTCACAAAGTTCCAGGGAGTTGATCCTATCCTGGGCCCTGAAATGAAATCCACCGGCGAGGTTATGGGTATCGGCCGCAGTTTCGCGGAGGCTTTTGCCAAGGCGATGGTGGCATCGGGAGGGAAGGTTCCGAGCCCGGGCACCGCATTTTTGAGTGTGCGCGAAACCGATAAAAAAGCCATTGTAGAACTCGCACGGGAGTTGCACGAAAAAGGATTTAACCTGGTAGCGACAGGCGGTACCGCGAAGGTGATTCGAGCGGGTGGTGTAGCCTGCCAGCACGTTAACAAGGTCAAGGAAGGGCGTCCTCACATCGTCGATATGATCAAGAATGATGAAATTGTGCTTATTGTCAATACTACGGAAGGACGCTCGGCAATCGCGGATTCCTATACCATTCGTCGGGAAGCGCTCATGCATTCGGTATGCTATACCACCACCATGTCAGGGGGTAAGGCCACCTCTATGGCGATGGCGCACCGAGAAATAAAAGAAGTATATTGTTTACAATCTTTACATTAGGCGTTTATTAATGAATCAAATACCGATTACCGCTGTCGGCGCGGAGAGGCTCAAGTTGGAGCTGAAAGAGCTTAAGTCTGTGAAAAGACCGGCTGTAATCGAAGCGATTGCAACCGCCAGGGAGCACGGCGACCTGAAAGAAAATGCCGAGTATCACGCGGCCCGTGAGGAACAGAGTTTCACCGAAGGACGTATCGCAGAACTGGAAGCAGCATTGTCCAACGCACAGATCATTGATATCACCAAGCTGAACCCAGGTGGTCGGGTAGTATTTGGATGTACCGTGACCCTCGTCGATATGGAGACTGATTCCGAGGTCGCTTACAAGATCGTTGGTGATATCGAAGCCGATATAAACGAAAACCGAATCGCGATCAGTTCGCCGATAGCGCGTGCGCTAATTGGCAAGGAAGAGGGGGATGATGTGATCGTCGAAGCGCCTGCCGGCACGATGGAATATGCTATTTCAGGGGTGGAGTATAAGTAAGCTTATACGCCGACCACCGCCGCAAAACGATTAACGTCTTTATTGCACCGGTAAATCACGATGACATTACCAATACTCTCGACCAGGTCTGCCTTGTGCAGGTCACAAATCGATTTGCCAAGCGCGCGCTTGCCCGGCTTGTCCAGTGCGGGAATTCGCAGTTTCACCAATTCGTGGTGATCGAGCGCGAGGTCCACCTCCTGGTGCAGGTTCTCGGTCAGTCCTTTTTGCCCTATGATAACAACCGGTTTTAACTTAAGCCGATGGCCTTCAGCGCGCAGGCGCTTGATCTGTCCTCTGTTTAATTCCATGATTCAGCAAAGCTTGAGCCCGAAAGCGCGCATCTTACCACAGCAGTCTGCAGGCCATGTCACGCTCAAAATCTAGTAAACGCTGGTTGCAGGAACATCATCACGATGCTTACGTATTGAAGGCGCGTGAGCAGGGATACCGTTCGCGTGCGGTCTTCAAACTGGAGCAAATCCAGCACAAGGATCGGATCCTGAAACCGGGCCAGTTTGTGCTCGATCTTGGTGCGGCGCCGGGTGGATGGAGCGAATATGCAAGCCAGATCGTTGGACACACGGGCAGGATCATAGCAATCGATCTGTTGCCGATGGAGCCCATTGCCGGGGTTGAGTTTGTGCAGGGAGATTTCACCGAACAGGATACCCTTGATAGATTACTGGCATTAATTGATGAGCGTCGATTTGATCTTGTAATATCGGATATGGCCCCCAATTTAAGTGGTATGGATAGTGTAGACCAGCCAAAATCGATCCATCTGGTTGAACTTGCATTCGATCTGGCACGCCAATTTTTGACGCCTGACGGCATTTTCGTCAGCAAATTGTTCCAGGGAGTGGGATTTGAGGATTTGGTAATACAGTTTCGCTCGAGTTTTAAGTCGGTAAAGTTGCGCAAGCCCGATTCCTCGCGGTCTCGGTCAAATGAAATTTATGCCGTTTGTAGCGGTCTTAGGTAGGCCGGGATGCGTAAAATACGCTAGTATCTGCTAGTAATAGCGGTAATAATGAATCGGATAAGGCATTAAGAAAAAGTCAATACAGGTGTAATAGTGAACGATGTAGTCAAGAATTTAGTTTTGTGGGTCGTCATCGCGGTGGTTTTGCTGTCGGTGTTCCACAGTTTCGGCGAACGCACGGGTAGCGCCCAGAGCCTGATCTATTCGGATTTTCTGACCCAGGTCAAACAAGGGCAGGTGCGCGAAGTCACCATCGAGGGGCAGAACATTTCCGGCAAAATGATCTCCGGCACGCCTTTCACGACCTATAGCCCGGAAACCAATAATAGTGCGTTGATCGGTGACCTCGAGCGCTCTAATGTCTCAATTTTGGGTAAACCACCTGAACCACCTTCATTGCTGGGACATATGTTCATCAGCTGGTTCCCTTTTATCGTGTTGATCGGCCTGTGGATATTCTTCATGCGCCAGATGCAGGGCGGTGGAGGTGGCCGTGGTGCGATGTCCTTTGGCAAGAGCAAGGCGCGGCTGCTGGGTGAAGACCAGATCAATATCAGTTTTAACGACGTGGCTGGCGTCGACGAGGCCAAGGAAGAGGTTGCCGAGCTGGTCGAATTTCTGCGCGATCCATCCAAGTTCCAGAAACTGGGCGGCAAGATCCCAAGTGGAGTCTTGATGGTCGGTTCACCTGGTACCGGTAAAACGTTACTGGCCAAGGCGATAGCGGGGGAAGCAAAGGTACCCTTCTTCACCATTTCCGGCTCCGATTTTGTCGAAATGTTCGTCGGTGTCGGTGCCTCCCGGGTGCGTGATATGTTCGACCAGGCCAAGAAGCATGCGCCCTGTATTATATTCATCGATGAAATCGATGCGGTCGGACGGCATCGCGGTGCCGGTCTGGGTGGCGGGCACGATGAACGCGAACAAACCTTGAACCAGCTACTGGTTGAAATGGATGGATTTGAAGGCAACGAAGGCGTCATTGTTATTGCCGCAACCAACCGTCCCGATGTGCTTGATCCGGCCCTGTTACGACCCGGCCGATTCGATCGCCAGGTGGTTGTTCCCCTGCCCGATGTGCGTGGCCGTTCACTTATTCTCAAGGTCCACATGCGCAAGGTGCCAGCGGCAGAGAATGTCGATTCGATGGTGATTGCACGCGGTACCCCCGGTTTTTCCGGCGCCGATCTGGCTAACCTCGTCAACGAGGCCGCGCTATTTGCCGCACGTGCCAACAAAAAACTGGTAACGATGACAGAATTCGAGCGCGCCAAGGACAAGATCATGATGGGTGCGGAACGCAAGTCGATGATCATGAAGGACGAGGAGAAGAAATTGACTGCTTATCACGAGGCAGGTCACGCAATCGTCGGACGCCTGGTACCTGAACATGACCCGGTTTACAAGGTGAGTATCATCCCGCGTGGGCGCGCACTCGGGGTAACCATGTTTTTGCCGGAAGATGATCGTTACAGCTATAGCAAACGCCATCTTGAAAGCCAGTTATCCAGCCTGTTTGGAGGGCGAATCGCGGAACAGCTGATTTTTGGTACTGAAGCTGTGACTACCGGGGCTTCCAACGATATTGAGCGTGCCACCAGCATTGCGCGCAGCATGGTCACCCAGTGGGGTTTGTCAGATCGTATGGGTCCCTTGACCTATAGCGAAGAGGAAGGTGAGGTTTTCCTCGGCAAGTCTTACGGTAAACAGAAGACGGTATCCGACGAGACCGCGCAAGCGATTGACTCCGAAATTCGCTCCATCATCGATCGTAACTACCAGCGAGCGCTTGATATCCTCACCAAGGAGGAGGATAAATTGCACAAGATGGCTGATGCGTTAATGAAATATGAAACCATTGATGCCGGTCAAATTGACTCGATCATGGAAGGTAAGGAGCCGGGCCCGCCTGCCGACTGGTCGGATGATGAGACCCCTCCAACCCCGGATGAACCCACGGGAAAAGCCAGTACTGGCGAAGATCCTGATCTAGATCCCGCTAAATTGCACTAACTGGGGCGCGGGCTTCAGATAGCCCGGTTCGATTGTGCTGCTACCAATATCCA
>CALJYH010000145.1 GCA_937984095.1 uncultured Gammaproteobacteria bacterium
ACTGATATCAAACTCCCTGCGGGACACGCCATACTCTATCCATCAAACAGCTATCACTCGGTAAAAAAAGTAACCGCGGGCGAGCGACTGGTGGCGATAACCTGGGTGCAAAGTTACATTCGCCGTGCAGACCAACGCGAGTTACTGATGCAACTGGACCAGGTCCGGGAATCGTTGGCCGAGGCCCCGAACCGCTCCGTACATAATCAGATCGATCTCTGCCATGCAAACCTGTTTCGCATGTGGGCCGAGACTTAGGGCCTGTTAACACTAATCCACATCAACGATGCGAGCCTTTCTCCTCGTGGGCCAGGTCGACCAGTTTAGTCGCGAGTTCATCATAGCTGCGTTTGTGCTTCGCCAACTCTGAATCACCCTCGGTATCGTAGTAGTCTTCCGCAGAAAACTTGCCACCTTGCTCGATCTCGATGAACTGGCGTTGCAATTCCAGCATCTGCTTGATGATTTCCTGTTTTTCACTCATTAGGTTTTCCTCGGTTAATCGTTCGCGCGGTTCGGTAGTTTGTTAATAGCCGCCTTTTCTGCGGCTTTCCGGCAGACCCGCAATTCTACCGCCCTGTTTGCTGGGATCGCCTGGAAACAAATCATAAAGCGTTTTCGCGTTGACAGATTTGTCGCCCCAGGTGCCGGCCATCGCTTTGACCAGGGCCCGGGTATTAGGCTGGTTGCCTGCGTTATTGACATATTCATCACGTAAATAATTGACCAAATCCCAGTGCCGTTCACTGAGTTCGAGTTTTTCCTGGTCAGCCAGCACCCTGGCAACGGATTCCGACCAGTCCTCGACATTTTCCAGAAATCCCGTCTCCGTGGTTGGAATCTCCTTGCCATCAACACTTATACTCATATTGCTAACCTCAATTCTTTCTCCTGGTTTACAAAACTATTCCTGAATGTTGTGCACCGGGTCTATACCCCGGTGTGGAACAAACAAGCCACAGCCGAGCATTCGACCTTCGCCCAGTCCTTGCTGTTGCAGGGTTACTGATTGTTCGGGCTCCAGGTCGGCTATCATCAGGGCCCGGGTAAAGATTGGCCCATCTGCAGTACGAATCGTGCCGGACCTGCCGCAAATCATTTTTGAAACTTCGATATCCAGCCCTTTCAATAAATCAGCGGTCTCGGTCAGGAAATCGGCTTCTGATTGATCACGATCGCAGCAAACCGCGCGCGCATGGAGTGTGCCCAGGGTCGATAACTTGCGCATCGCACTTTCACCTACCGCAACCTGTTGTGAACCGATCCGTAGCGTTTGATTCGTAATCCGGGCTACTTCATCGCTATCGTCTCGATGCACCCGTATCGCGAGGCGAGCACGACGTGACAATGGCAACATGGCGTCACTCTGCTCGGGTCGATTCCAGCCGTTCCCTGAACCAGCCATGCGCACACCATGCACCCCGATCTTATTGCAGGTATCGCTTTTTAAATACGACCGCAGCGCTTCAGACAGCGCAAAGGCGTGGTCGATATCAAGATCGGTACCACGCAGTCTGAATACCAGGTCAAACACATCGTCGGGTACCTGGTATTCTTTTTTTGATTCGCTATCTTCGCGCCAGAACATGTTTATTTTCTGCCGTTCTATGCCGTCAGGCCAGGGCCTTGTCAAAACCGATCGCATCGTAATAGCGCGCGCGATAAACCAGTCTTGGCGGCATGTCAGCGCCATTTTGAAATGCCTGGCGCCCGTGCAGGATATTGTTACAAACGATACCCTGACGCTCCCGGAGTTTAATTTCTACCATCGTCTTACCATCCATCAGGATTTCACGTACCCGATTGAGCGCAGCTGCACTTAGCCGATCTGACTTCCAGACAATATTGTGTGGTCGTGAGGTGTAGCGCATATTCAGCGCGCAGGTCTCTGGCTGTAACGAAAATACCGGACCGGTTTCTTCAGCACGGATTACTCGATTGCCCTGAACATTAGCGGGAATACACATTAAGTCATCGCACATCAACGCCTCCAGCAAATTCGGCGCCTCGTCCCGAATCAGCAGATACATCATCTCGTGGTCAAACAGGAAGTTGCCACCACCGCGCTCGGACTGATGCACGCAATAGAGTGCAAACGCATTGATTCGACGTCCATCGGGATTGTAGTAGCCATCCGTATGCCAATTCATGCCACGACTGGTGTAAGGAATGTACTGTGAACGCTCGTCAGACTCGCTAACCACCTGTAGCGACGTGACCTTATCCTCGTCTGCGCCCAGGTTGACATCGAGATCCTGCAGTCCAAATTGGCGATTAAGCGCCAGGAATTCAGATTTCCCCAACTGATCAGTAGATTCAAAGACAACGAAATTGAAGGCTACTACCTGTTTCTCGATCTGATCCCGCATCGAATCTGGCAGACCTGACTCAGGATTCAACGAATAGACCGTGGTGGCACTCAATTCTGCTCGATAACACAACTTGCGGGCGCGCCAGGCCTGGTACGCACCTTCGTTTTCGAGCAGAAAAGGGGAATATTCATCGCAGCTATTGAGTGCGGTGGTCATATGGTCTAATGTGGCGTTCAATTCCGGTCCGGGTTGTTAGAATTCAATGGGTAAATCAAACCTGATTCTATTACACGCGGCACCCGATTGGAGCATCCCATCGGTAGGAGTCAAAAATCTAAATGGGCTTAATCAGTAAGTCTATGATTTTTAAAGATTTTGTTGACTATGCAGCCGACACTAAAAAAACACGGATCAGGCCTAGAAATATAGCCTATCTCGATAGGGATAAGTTTCGAATTTGCTGCACCCCAAGCGGGGGATAGCTCATTGCGTTTAATTCTAACAAACTAGCGCCAACGCCGGCATTTCGTCAGGTACATGAGTGGAGCGTACCTGGCCTGGATTCTGATCCCTGAGGCCACCTGGTTCAGGGATCGTTCAAAAGACAAACGGGAACATATTACTATGGCTAAAAAAGCACATGTCACCCCAATGCTCGACGAACTCGAGAATGGCCCCTGGCCAAGCTTCATTTCCGGGATCAAACGGCTACGCGACGAACACGATGACAAACGTATCAATGGCGTTGCCAATTCCCTGCTCGGGCAGCTGGAACATTCCTATGAAACCCGCAAAGGTTACTGGAAAGGCGGCACCGTCAGTGTTTACGGCTACGGTAGCGGCATCATTCCGCGTTTTTCCGAAGTCGCGCATGCTTTCGAGGAATCGAAGGAGTTCCATACCCTGAGGGTTCAGCCACCCGCCGGTAACTACTACACTACCGACATGCTGCGTCAGCTCGGTGATAGCTGGGAAAAATACGGCTCGGGCCTGGTAACCTTTCACGGTCAAACCGGCAACATCATGTTT
>CALJYH010000146.1 GCA_937984095.1 uncultured Gammaproteobacteria bacterium
AGAGGAATTCATCGTCGACGAAGCCATGCTGCGCCAACGACCGGAAATGTCTGACGATGGCTGGACCCTGGGAATGCGCGTCAAGGGTAAGGTCTTGCACGCGCGCTACAGCCGTTACCTGCAGCAGCTTGCCGAAGTCGAGCCTGATCTGGTCGCGGCGTTGGCGGAGCAGGGGGCACGGTTCACCCACCATAGTTCAATCGCGCCAACCGGCACTATCGCACTGTCGCTCGGTAACAACGTCAGTAATGGTATCGAGCCCAGTTTCGCTCATCACTACGCGCGCAACGTGATCCGTAAGGGCAGGAAAAGCAAACAAAAGGTAGACGTCTTTTCTTATGAGCTGCTGGCCTACCGCCACCTGGTCGAAGCAGACGCCATGCCCGCAAGCGATGAGTCGACGGCGATGCTGCCGGACTATTTTGTCAGTGCCGACGCCATCAAGCCGCAACAGCACGTCGATGTGCAGGCGGCAGCGCAAACCTGGATTGATTCCTCGATCTCGAAAACAGCAAACGTGCCAACGGACTTTCCATTCGAGGATTTCAAAGACATTTATCTTCGGGCTTACCGCAAAAAACTAAAGGGCTGTACCACTTTTCGCTACAATCCGGCGGCGTTCCAGGGCGTACTGGTGAAGAGCGAGGATCTTGCCAGCACTTTTTATCGTTTTACGCTTGCTGACGACAGCACGATCGAGGTCAGGGGTGACGAAGCCGTTGAATACGATGGCGAAATACACACTGCCGCGAACCTGCACGAGGCACTCAAGGAAGGTTATTACGGAAAGCTCTAGGCCCCAGTTTCAGTGAGGTAACCATGGGTATCAAGATAGATCAGAAAATCGTCAAATCCGAAGTGGTGGAGCAGTCCGCTGTGAAGCAGGGTGACCCGATAAGCGCCGAGGTTATCCATATGCATGAAAACCTTGCGCGTCCGGAAGCACTGCAAGGCACCACCTACAAGATCAAGACGCCGCTCTCGGAACATGCGCTCTACGTTACGATTAACGATATCACCTTGAACCCGGGCACCGAGCACGAATTGCGCCGACCCTTCGAAATATTTATCAATTCAAAGAACATGGAGCACTTTCAATGGATAATCGCGTTAACCCGGATTTTATCGGCAGTATTTCGTAAAGGCGGCGATGTCACCTTTCTGGTTGACGAGTTGCGCAGTGTATTCGACCCACAGGGTGGATATTTCAAGAAGGGTGGACGTTATACGCCGTCGATCGTGGCTGAAATCGGCGACGTCATCGAGCAGCACATGGTCGCAATCGGTATGCTCAAGCAGAGCCGGCCCGATCAACACCAGCAGGAATTTCTGGATGCCAAGCGCCGCGAGTTCGACGATCAGCGAGAGGATTCGACTGATAATGAATTTCCCAGCTCGGCACAGCTGTGCAAAAAATGTCAAACCCGCGCAGTAGTAAGTCTCGACAACTGCCTTACCTGCCTTAATTGCGGCGACTCGAAGTGCAGTTGACTACTCCGATTTAGTCTTTTCATCTTGTTAAGATACCCGATTGCCGGGGAATGGCATCAGAAGTTTCCGCGTTGGTAATCGCTGAATGCCTGGCGCACCTCGGCCGCGGTGTTCATTACGAAAGGGCCGCCGCGCGCCACCGGCTCGTTTAGCGGTTTACCGGCGACCATTAAAAAACGGCCTGCCTGATCACCACTCCGCAGTGCTACCGTATCACCCTTGCTGAGTACTGCTAGTTGATCGCGGCCGAGATCAATCTGGTCTCCGTCAGTATCCTCAAGCACGAGCTGGCCGTTAATAACGTAGACAAAGGCATTGTGATCGGCAGCGAGGTTTTCGTTGAACTCGGTGTCTGGTTGCAGTGTTACATCAAGATAAACCGGGTTGGTAAGTGGTTGGCTGACTGGTCCGGTGGTGCCTTGCGAAGTCACGCCACTGATTACTTTAATCGTGGCGCCTTCCCTGGTTTCGGTCGGAATATGGGTGGCGTCATGCTCCTGGTATGCTGGCCTGTCCATCTTGTGAGCACTCGGCAGGTTTATCCAGAGTTGAAAACCTTCCAGCAGACCATCCTGTTGTTCCGGCATTTCTGAATGTACGATGCCGCTGCCGGCCGTCATCCACTGTATGCCGCCTGGCTCGATGACACCTTCATTGCCGGTATTATCCTTGTGACGCATGCGTCCATTGAGCAGGTAGGTTACGGTTTCAAAGCCTCGATGTGGATGCGGTGGGAAGCCGGCGATGTAGTCGTCAGGGTCATCCGAGCGGAACGCGTCGAGCAGTAGAAAGGGATCGAGATCCATCAAGGCGGGTTGTCCGATAACGCGCACCAGGTCCACCCCGGCACCGTCGGTTGTTGCCTGCCCGGTAATAACTTGTTGAGCTTTACGTGTGTTCATTGATTTGCTCCTAGGCCGCAATGGCCGGATATTCCTGTTCGATTTCTGACCTCGCTTTGGCAAAGCTTGCCTCGGCGTCGACGTTCATCTGGTCGGCCCCGACGATATTCACATCCTTGATACCGATGAAACCAAATACCTGCTTCAGGTAACCGCTGACAAAGTCTACCGGGCTCGCCAGTGGCACACCACCTGTCGTAATAATAATATCTGCCCGCTTGCCTTCGAGCAGCCCTTCTGGGCCATTGGCGCTGTAGCGGAAGGTAACGCCGGCGCGGCAAACCAGGTCGATCCAGGCTTTCAATGTTGCCGGAACACCGAAGTTGTACATCGGTGTGGTCAACACGATGTGGTCGGCCCATTTAAGCTCATCGATAAGTTGATCCGAAAATACCAGGCGCGCAGTCTGCTCGGGTTTGCGATCGTCCAGTGCGGTAAAATTGGCCGCTATCCAGCTCGCATCGATGAAAGACAGATCCTGGTTCAGATCACGTGCCTTCATTTCCACAACGGGATCAACCTGTTTCAACTGCTCTAGCAAGTAGTCGCCGAGTTTTTTGCTGCTCGCATCGGCGGGGCTGGCACTGGTATCGAGTCGTAAGATACGTTTTATGTTATGCATGATTAAGCCGCCTGTAATTTTAACGATGGGTTGAAGGCCCAGTCCCCTGGACCCTGCGCCGCCAGCAGCAGAAATCCACCGCTAAGACCGATATTTTTCATGAACAAAATCATCTGCATTTGCTGGTTGAAGTCGCTATGGAACAGTACCGCCGCCAGCAGGGTAAAACCGGCTAGCAACAATGCGGCAACCCTGGTCTGGAAACCAATCAAGATTGCGATTCCGCCCAGGATTTCAAGCGCAATAACGGCTGGCAGCAGCAGCCCGGGTAGCCCCACAGATTCCATGTAAGCCTGGGTACCCGCGTAGCCGGCGCCAATCTTGCTGAATCCTGCCATGATGAAAACTACCGCGAGCATGGCCCGGGCGGAGAGCATAGAAATGTTTGTTAAAGATTTTGAATTCATTTTATTTGCCTCGAAGTGATTGATGCAGTTATTATTATTGTTCTTGAAATTAAATAAATAGCTTAATTTGCAAATTACTGTTTCTAATTAGAGAACAATATGAATCGCTTTGAAGAGCTTGAATCATTTGTAGCGGTGGTAGACTTTCGCGGCTTCAGCAATGCGAGCGAAAAACTCGGCATTGTGAAGTCGATGGTGAGTCGTCGTGTCAGTGAACTCGAACAGCGTCTTGGGGTGCAATTGTTACAACGCACCACAAGGCGTCAGTCGTTGACCGAGGCCGGTAAGGAGTTTTATCAACGTGCAACGCAGATTCTGGCCGATTTAAACGAGGCCGAGCAATTTGTCGTTGATTCGCAATGCGAAGTATCCGGACGCATAAGGCTGGCGCTACCACTCGGCTTTGGCGTCGACCAGTTGGCGGAGCCGATCAGCAAATTTCTGGCTGACCACCGTGATATCAAGATCGATATCGATCTCAGCGACCGCCATGTTGACCTGGTTGAAGAGAATGTAGATCTGGCAATACGGATTGGCGAACTGCAGGATTCGGGCTTGATAGCGCGCAAACTTGCGAGTGTGCATTTTAGTGTTTGCGCGAGCCCGGATTACCTCAAGCAGCATGGCGAACCCCGCCATCCGGCAGAACTGGCGCAGCACGAAGTACTCGTTTACAGCAATGTTGCGGTGGGTCGCCAATGGTTTTACGAGGAAGATGGTAAGCGTGTTAGCCCTAGGATGAGATATCGGCTCAGTGCAAACAATGGTGAGTTTCTGGCCGCGGTCGCCAGCTGCGGTCATGCGATCGTGAGTGGCCCGGTAGCGTTTCTGGAGGATTATATAGAAGCGGGTGACCTGGTTTCTATTTTGACAGAGTATCCGCGCCCGGAAGTCGGTATGTACGCGGTTTATCCTCCGGGTCGACTGGTTTCAAGACGGGTCAAGGTTTTCAGCGATGCACTCTATGCCCATTTTTGTGAGCGCAATATATAGCTAGCTGGCTTTGCGGTCACCCAGTTCTGCCGGAGGGAAGTAAAGATCAAGCAACCTGGCCAGTTGCTTTTTAACAAATGGCTTGGCGATATAATCATTCATGCCGGCTTCGATACAGGCCTCTCGATCGCCATCCTGGGTGTTCGCAGTAATCGCTACAATCGGGATGCTGCTGGCTACCGGGCCCAATGCACGAATTTGACGCGTGGCCTCATAGCCATCCATTTCAGGCATCTGGATATCCATGAAAATCAGGTCATAGTGTCTTGCTTTAACGGCTTCGACAGCCTCGAATCCGTTGCTGGCAGCTTCTACCTGGTAACCGATGCTATCCAGCATTTTTTCAACCACAACCAGGTTCACTGGTATATCGTCTACCACGAGAATGCGGAGTTGGGCGCCTGTCTTGTCGGCCCTGAACTGCTGGCCGGGGATAATCGTAATGGTGTCGTCACGATCTTCATCATGAGCGTTCGGGTCGAAGCGTGGCAGTGAGACTTCAAACCAGAACTGGCTGCCTTCACCCTCGGTACAGGAGACACCGATTTTACCTCCCATGGCTTCGATGATTTTGCGACAGATCGCGAGACCAAGCCCGGTGCCGCCAAATTTTCGAGAAGTTGATGCATCGACCTGGGTAAAGCTTTTGAATAATTTGGCGATCGAAGCAGCAGGAATGCCGGTGCCAGTATCGGTGATTTCGGTACGCAGCCTGGGATTCCGATCATCGCCGCCAACACGTGTGACCCCAATAGAAATAGTACCCTCCTGGGTAAACTTGATTGCATTGCCGACAAGGTTGACCATGACCTGGCGCAAACGTCCGTAATCGCCAATGTAGTCGGCCTGTACCTCGGGAGCAATATTGTAGCTGAGCTCCAGATCTTTCTCCCTGGCCTGCGGTTCCAGAATATCGACTACTCCCGAGACCACACTGGAGTATTCGAATTCGGCCTGTTCTAGGGTTATGCGTCGTGCTTCCAGGCGAGACAGGTCAAGAATATCATTGATAATTCTCAGCAGTGCGGTACCTGAATCCTGGATAATCTCGGCGTAGTGTTTTTGCTTGTTATCTAATCCGCTGTCGATCAGCAAATCGGTCATCCCGATTACACCGTTCATCGGTGTGCGGATTTCATGGCTCATGATCGCAAGAAATTCTGATTTTGCCCGGTTACTTTGTTCCGCGTCTTCCTTGGCCTCGACCAGTTCCTGCTGAGCCTCGTGTAGCGCGGTGATGTCCGAACCAGATCCGCGATAACCGAGAAACCTCCCATCGCTGCTGAAAACCGGCTTTCCGCTGATTGATAGCCATACCCTGGTGCCATCATCCTTGTCCCGGGGATGAATGAAGTCCCGAAATGGTTCCTGATTTTCAAGAGTGCTTAAATGCTTATTAAATGCTTCCACTGGCATATTTGGTATGCCGGTTTCGGCACGTGTTTTTCCGAGCAGTTTTTCCGGAGACACCCCGGTTACCGCTTCGAAGCTTTCGGAAAAGTAACTGAAACGGAGATTTTCGTCCATTTCCCAAAACCAGTCGGAACCTGACTCGGCAAAGTCATGCAGTCGCCGTTCCTGAAAAGCAACATCTGAGCGGTGGCTTTCACCGATTTCGCGCAGCGCATCGTTAAGCAGGTCAATGGTTTCCCCAAGTTCATCCTTGCGTGTATGACGAATATTATTTTCATCAGCCCGCACCGGGTCGAGTTTCGCCCTCTTCAAGCTTCCATGAATCTCCTCGAGCGGATAGATCAGGTTAAACACAACGTAAATAAATACGATGGATCCGGCGACGGCACAGATAATCAGGGTTAGTCCGAGAATTCGAAATAAAAATCGATTCAACTCCTGATTGATCGGTTCGGCGTCCATACGCAGTATTACGTCGGTCTCGATCCCAAGTTCCGCGGCCGAAAGATATAGCTCGTAGCGTCGCTCATGACCCGATAAATGGTCACGCGTGTGCTGCCCGCCGGTCGGTTTCATCTCTATAGGTTCACCAACACTCGCGATCAGTTTTCTGTTGGTATCGATCGCAATTGCGCCTACCAGGCGTGAGTCGGCGGCAATCAGCATCTCAAGATCTGATGTAATTGCCGAACTTTCATGAGAATGATGGGTTAGAGACGCGGAAGCGGCGATACGGGCGACCTCTCGATAATTTGCCAGCAGGGAGGACTCGTAATTGCCGTATGATGGAATAACAATAATAAACTCGATCACCACTATGGCTGCAAAAACGACCAGGAACAACTTGCGCGCGAGGCGAAAGCGCAGCATCTGCCTCAGTTTCCTGAGCCAGTTCGTGGGGTTGGGCCGGGTTTGAGTAAAAACAGCCATTAAATAGTTATCGGCATACCGCCAGAATGCCTTAAAACTTTTTGGCAGCGATTCAAAGGACTATAGAATGGATCAAATGAGGTTCCGGAGATCGTAAAAAATCGAATCTGCATCGACGCCTGCACCCCGGAACGGATATAATCCGCCTTTTTCAGAGATAAGCCTGTGAGCATTAAATCGGACCGGTGGATTCGCCGAATGGCGGCTGCAGAAGCTATGATTGAGCCCTTCGAATCCGGGCAGGTCCGGGAATCGGAAAACGGTCGTATCATTTCTTACGGCACCTCGAGTTACGGCTACGATGTTCGTTGCGCCGACGAGTTCAAGATTTTCACCAACATTAACTCTGCGATCGTCGATCCAAAAAATTTCGATGATAATAGTTTCGTCGATATTCAATCCGACGTTTGCATTATCCCGCCGAATTCATTTGCGCTGGCGCGCACCGTGGAATACTTCCGCATACCGCGCAGTGTACTGACGATCTGTCTCGGTAAATCCACTTATGCTCGTTGCGGCATTATTGTAAATGTTACCCCGCTGGAGCCTGAATGGGAGGGGCATGTTACGCTCGAATTTTCAAATACAACCCCGCTACCGGCAAAGATTTACGCTAACGAAGGCGTTGCGCAAATGTTGTTCTACGAATCCGATGAAGTCTGTGAGATCTCCTATAAAGATCGAGGCGGCAAATACCAGGGACAGAAAGGGGTTACGCTGCCCAAGGCATAGTCTTCGTTTGGGCTATTTCAGTGACAGGTGCTCGAACAGGAGAGCATTTCTCTGTCATCAGAGCAGGTCGATGATTTCCCAGTTTCGGGCTTCGGCAATGGCCTTCAATTCGTCATCCGGATTGACCGCTATCGGGTTGTCTACCAATTCGAGTAATGAAATGTCGTTGATCGAATCGCTGTAAAAGTAACTTCCATCGAGGCTATGATCGCTGTCAACGAGCCATTCTGTTAGCACAGTAACCTTGCCTTCCTGGTAAGTTGGCGTGCCAAGATAACGGCCGGTGTAGCGGTTATCGATGATTTCGGGCTCGGTGGCCAGTACCATCGGCACCTCGAGCAATTGCGCAATCGGTTCAGTAACAAACAGGTTGGTTGCACTGATAATGAGCAGTTCGTGGTTCCTGTCACGGTGACTATCGAGTAATTTCTCGGCACCCGGTGCGATTAACGGTTTAATCCACTTTTCCACATAGTCCGCCCGCAAGGTATAAAGTTCTTCAATAGTGAAATGCGTCAGAGGCTCGAGCGCGAATTCCAGGTAACGTTCGCTATCGAGCGTCCCACGCTGATAGTCCTGGTAAAAAACCTTGTTGCGCGCGCGGAATTTGTGCTCATCAACGATGCGATTTTCGACCATGTACTCACCCCAGAGGTAGTCGCTATCGCCGGTTATCAGGGTATGGTCAAGATCGAAAATCGCGAGTGTCATGATTTGTTTCCGGCGTCTCAGCTTGCTGCGTTCCAAATGACTATGTCAGAATGGGCGGCCCAGATTCTAAACGATTTACAGCGACCAGCGAAATGATTGATACAGATGGCTACCGCGCAAACGTCGGAATAATACTATGCAACAGTGCCGGGCAGGTGATGTGGGCGCGGCGTATCGGGCAGGACGCGTGGCAGTTTCCCCAAGGTGGAATCGCCCCTGATGAAAA
>CALJYH010000147.1 GCA_937984095.1 uncultured Gammaproteobacteria bacterium
GTTGCGTTGATTTCAACTCTGTTTACTGAGCTAAGCTGTTCTGTACCCATAAGTTCTGCGCAATTGTTGCTGTCTCGTCCATAGACTGCCCAGTAAATTTCGTGCATACGCGCATCCAGCGCGACCAGCGTATTAGCATGCTCGGTACGATCCATGCAAACCTGGGCTAAAATTGCCAGTGTCGAAATCGGTAACAGCGGTATGTTTAACGCGAGACCTATCCCCTGCGCCTGTGCGGCTGCAATGCGAATACCGGTAAACGACCCAGGTCCATTACCAAAGGCACAATGAGAAATCATCGGTTTCGTGACAGCTGAGGCATTCAGCACGTGATCCATCATTTTTGGCAGCAAGCGGGTGTGTTGACGGGGTGCAACTTCAAACTCATGAAAAACCGCACCATCATCACGCAACAGCGCGGCGGAACAGGCTTCGGTAGAGGTATCGATAGCGAGAATATTCACGCCGGTATGATAGGGAACCTGCCCCCTGTTTGGCTAGCCGGTATAGGATCTATGCCCGGTTTGGATCAGTTTAAGAGATTGATAACCTGCTTGGCGTCTTCGACCAATGGATGGTTCGGGTTTTCGTCGACAAACTGTCGCATCACTGCCAGGGACTGTTCGCGTTGACCGATATTAGCCAGGCTGATGCTCTTACCGAATAATGCATTGGGTCGCATATCGCTACGTTTATACTGACTCAGAAAACCGTCGAATAAGTCTACCGCCGCTTCCAGATCTCCCTTGTCCATTTTGTATTGCGCCAGGCTGAATTTTTCCAGTTCCGCCTGAAAACTCTCATCCCGGGTCAAATCAGCTTTCCAGTATGGTTTCAGCAAGGTATCGGTCGTTTCAGCACCCCTAATTCCAGCCACGTAGGTCTGGGTAGACTTAGCGGATTGCTTTTGCGTCGGAGTGAGTGATTTCAGATGTGCCCAGACAGATTTAAAAAAACCTTTGAAGACACTGTGTGAACTGGTTTCATTAATCGTTGTCGTGCCCTGTGCGATAACCGGTGCGTTGACAGTAATACTGACAGCGACAAACATGATGATGAGTAATTTCTTCACTTCTTAATCCTCTATTGGCTCAAAAGCTTGCTATATGCATCATACTCTTTTTCTAGATCTGCGTTCAATTGTAATGCGCGCTGATAACTGATTTTCGCCTGCTTTAAATCCCCGGCCCGGTACTGCGCCATTGACAGGTTAATCCAGATACCACCGTCTTCATTATCCAGTTCGGTGGCCTGGGAGTAAATATCAATCGCCTTATTATACTCTTTCTGGAGGAAGTATAGGTTACCCTGGTTGGTTTTCACCGCACTATTATCTGGTGCAAGCTCATTCAAAGCCTCAAATTCAATCTCTGCATCTTCATATAGCCCATAACGTGCATAAAGGATGGCGATTTGGAGACGAGCTCTAATATTGCCAGGATCATTGGCTACCATCGTCTTGTAAGGCAGTACCAGACGATCGATACTTTTCAACAATAATTCATTTCGTGCCTGCTTTACGAGGCTCTCGGCACGCCTCTTTTCCGGTAGTTCGATCGTGTAACTGGCCTTGCGCAAGGTTACCGGTTTGTATTTCTGCCAGATTTCTTCCAGATCAATTATACCGAGTTCATCTGCCGCAAGCGCGGTCTGGTATTTATTCGCACCCTCGGCCCAGGCCTCGATAAAATTTGTATTAACCATGGTTGCTTCGAGCGGGATCCAGACATTGCCATCCTTGAAAGCCAGAAGGCTGCTATCCTGACTGATTAAACCCGCGTCATGCGCGGCAATACCGGTATCGAACATCATGAATAGATGTCCGGGTACTTCGATCAGGGCGGTTTTAATTCCGAGGTTTTCAAGGCCGGCACTGATTAGTACCGATAAATCATCACAATCACCACTTTTCAAGTGCAGGGTCTCTCGAGGAAATTGCACGTAATCGATTTGATCGTCACGCAAGTCGGTAAATGGAGTATTAGGGTCGACGATATAGTTGATGCCGGCCGCAGTCAGGCTGCTGAAAAATGCCATCGCCGATACCAGTTTGTCATTCAGAGGTCCTGGATCTGGCTGAAAGGCATTGACGACCTGGCGTACATAGTTTCTGAGGGTATCATCCTTGGGCGTTACGAAAGAACCAACCATGGCCGAGTCAGCCCAGACCATCGCATTCTTACCGTAAATCGTCATCGGCTGGGTTAGCGAAATGCCGTCATTCTGGCCATCACGCGAGTAGGTCAATTTTACTTCAACCTGCACCCCGGTATCTTCGTCCACCTCGAGAACCTTATTATTGAAAGTTGCCTTGATTGGGATTTCCTGGGTTTCATTACCCTTGATCCTGGCGATATCAACCGAGGTTGGAAAATCCATGAACTCCTTGATTTGAAACGAGAGTTTCAAATTGCCGTAATCGGTGGAGCTGACATTTTGCAGCTTCACACTGCCGATCGGCTGATCCTGGTACTTTTTATAAGCCGCAGAAAACACTTTCTGCAGATTTAAATCAGATAACAACAATTGAGGTGCATTGTTGGCAAACTCCAGCGACTTCTTGCGTTCGGCAAAAGCGACATTCAGGATCGCACGGTTTTCTTCGGAGGGCTCGAGCTCAACCGCTTTTTCAAAAGCGCTAACCGCGTCATCGAACAAGCGGCGTTTACTATAGAGTTTACCCAGCGCTACATGCGGTTGCGCCCAGGAAGTTCGCATTCCCGCTGCCTTTTCGAGATGCTCAAGCGACGCGTCGAACAGGTTGGCATCCTGGTAAACGCGGCCGATGCGATACTGAAGGTCAGGTGATGCCGGTTCAAGATTGATCGCTGTTTTCAAAAACTCGACTGCCGAACCGGTCTTACCTTGATAATTGGCAATATCGGCCTGCAGTACCAGTACATCGACGTCTTCCGGGTCGATGCGAGCGGCAGCTTCAGCGTGGAAGTTAGCACTTCGATAATTGCGCGTAGCAAACAGTCCTCGAGCATAAAGTTTTTGTGCCACTAGTGACTTGGGTTCAAGTACTACTGCTTTATCGAGATAGGCATTGGCCTCCGAGAATTGCTGACGTTCAAGCTCGATCTTGCCGGCAGACAGGTACAGCTTAAACGCTTCCGGATTATGCTTGATGCCCTGGGCTAGCGCATTCACTGCTTTGCGAGGTTGATTTATTTCGGTATAAGACTGCATCAGCGATAACCAGACGTCTACGACCTCAGGTTTACTCTTGCCCGCACGGGTAAACTGCAACACTGCTTCCTTGTGGTTGTTCTGCTTAGCTGCAATCTTACCGAGCAGGTAATGACCATCACCCCTGGTTTCCTCTTCCCCCGACAGTTGCAGCGCAATTGCCTTGGCCTCACTGTCCCGGCCCAGGCTCAGTAAAGCTTTCGCCTTGCCGACAGATGCCTGGTTGGAATTCGGCTGAGCTTGAGACACTGCATCATATTGCTTAAGGGAATCTTCGAAGTCCCCCAGCTCATACAAATCCCGGGCGATTTGAAGACGTATTTCGTGACTACCCGGATTGGTTTCCACGATGGCCTGATAAGCCGCGATGCCTTTTTCAGAAAGGCCAGCTTCTATATAGGCACGACCCAGTAAATAACGAAGCTCGACATTATTTTGATCCAGCGTCAGACCATCTTCAGCACAGCTCACAGCGCCTATCGCGTCGGCGAGCTTCAGGCTTAGCCGGGTGCAAATTACGTACGGCTCGACATCGGTGGGAGTTTGTTCCAGTAACTCGTCGATTAATGCACGGGCATCGAGGTATTGCTCGAGATTGTAGAAAGCCAACACCTGGTAGAGCAGCGCCTTATTACGGTAGGATTCTACTGTTTCCAGTTGCTTGAATTCGGAAATCGCACGCGTGTAATCCTTTAACTGATACAGGCTCATGCCGAGGATATTGCGCACGTCGGCATTATCCGGTGTAAATCTCACCAGTCGATCCGCGAGTTTGACAACCTCGCTTAACTTGCCGGCCTGGTACAACGACGCGATCCTCTGGTAAGAATTTTCCTTCGGCGTCGATGGTGCTGCGCTTAATCCATGGTCGCTAACCGATACCACCCTGAACCAGGTATACATACCAGCCGAGCTAACCCACAGTGTTTGTTTTAAATCGTAACTGGTTGATATCGTTTTAAACGGTCCGTTCCTATCGACGGCACCCTGGATTTCATACCTGGCAATCAGGGGCGACTTGCTACTGCTCCATTGCAGGTTGATCAACTCGTTGTTTGCGGCAATATTCAATCCAAATGCCGCGTCCGGATACTCAAATAAATCAAACCGAAAATTCTTGCCTAGTTCAAAATCGTTTACATAGACACTGTTTTTTGCCCCGGAAGCTACTGATATCGAAGTTGCCTCCTTGAAGTGCAGCAGTGTTCCATTCTCACCTTCGGCACCAAATGTCCTATAGGGCATGCGGTTTTGGTAAACCATCACCGAGTAATCATTAAACTCGGTACTGGCCAGTGCATAGAGCCTGTCCTGCTTATCGATATCCAATCCGTGAAATTTGGTTACTTTGTAAAATGATCCTTTATCGATACTAATCGTCGCGATTTTTTTACGATCCTTGCTGATGATATTAATTACACCCAGGGCCCCACCGTCGGCCACATATAGATTCTGCTGACTATCCACTGCAATAGGTCCTACTTCGGCGAACAGGCTCTCCTCTTTCTGACGGGCACTGATTTCTTCGAGAAATTTTCCATCCGCAGCAAAAACCTGCACCCGATTATTACCCTTGTCTGCAACATAATATAAACCGCCATGTACGAATACGTCACTAGGCTGGTTGAAATCCCCCGGCGAAGATCCACGCCGCCCGATGGAAAATATCTGTTTCCCATCGTGATGAAATGCATGTAAATAGTCTTTATCCAGTACTGCGATAGTTTGATCGCCAACATGAACTGAAGAAGGTTGCCTGGCAATCTCGGCAAACTTACCAAGTTCTGCGCCATCGGGCCCCAACACCACGATTCCCTGGTCTTCTGGTTTGATACACAGGGTTTTGTCATCGATAAAAACAGTTAACTTTACACAAGACGCTTCGAACTTCGCTCCGAACTCAAATCTGTCCCTGGCAACTGGTGTCGCAAAACTGGTTTGATCCAGCTGAACAATCTCGACCTTGTTATTTAGTTTATCGAGAATCGCGAGTTGACCATTCACGTTGACTGAAAGATAACTAATATCACGATATTGAGAACGCTCCAGACCAAAAACTCCATGAACCCCAAGCACTTCACCCTTGCGCCAGTCAAATATTGAAACTCGATTACTTGTCCTGTCGCCCAGATACAGAATTCCGTTCAAATCCGTTGTCATCGCACTTAGTTCGGGGGTACGTCCAAAAAGTTCTTTCAACTCGTTGGACTTGATCCGATAGATTAGATTTCCATGCAAATCGAAGATTGAAAGCCGATCCGAACCTTCCAGAACATAAATGTTTTCTTCAGCATCGATGCTGACATGGGTAGGCTTTAGTAAATCACTGGCGCTGGAACCGTGGCTGCCAAAACTGTACAAATACAGGCCCTGATAATTAAATACGCTGATCCGCCTGTTGTTTACATCACCGACATAAATATTATTATTGACCGATACCGCGACCGGTTTTGGATCATTGAGTTCACCTGGACTGCGCCCTGATTGAGAAAATTGAGTGCGCGGTTTTAACAGCGGATCGAGAATAGCAACCGATCCTGAACCTTCATTTACAACAACCAGGTCGCCATTAGGAAACACTTCAATTCCGCCCAGATCGGAATCTTCAAAAACTGAGGGGGCCAGGCTGCTTGCTTTGATATTACCATCAGTAAATTTGAGGATGGTTCCCTTTTCCTGGCTGGTAACATAAATCACACCGTCGTCGGTGAGTTTCAGCCCGGAGGCATGTTCGATAACACGAGCATAGTCCCTGGCATCGATAAATCGCACAATCTCGAGCGCCTGGACCTGGTTTGTCAGGCAGGATAATAAAACTGCAAAAGCTAACCCTAAGCCTTTACACAGGGTCGTCATAGTTAGGCTCTTCGTTGTCACACTTCTTCCTGCTCTTCGAAACGTCAGGAGCTTTTCGAGAAGCTCGCTAACTGGCGATCCCTCTTTTGCTTTTTTTTACGAAATCGACGAATTCGGCAACTTCCGGATATTTATCACACAATGGCTTCAAGTTCGCAAGTATCTCCTCCTTCGCTAGCCTGGATTTTAACAGCTGTCGAAATGATTTATGCAATGCACGGATTAATTCAGCGGAAAAACCTTTCCTTTTTAACCCTTCTTTGTTGATTCCGATTACCCTGGCACGGTTCCCTGCCGCGGTGGAAAAAGGCGGGATATCCTGGGTTACAACCGAGCCGAGGCCACAAAAGGATTTTCTTCCGATCTGGGTAAACTGATGCACCGAGGTAAAGCCCCCCAGAATCGCATAGTCACCAACCTCGACATGACCCGACAAGGACGCGGCATTGGCAAAAACGGTATGATCACCAACCAGACAATCATGAGCAACATGGCTATAAGCCATGAAAAGATTATCACTACCGATTATCGTTTTACCATTACCTTCGTCAGTACCGCGGTTCAGGGTAACAAACTCGCGGATAACATTTCGATCCCCAAGCTCCAGCCAGGTTCGTTCCCCCTGGTATTTTTTATCCTGCGGTGCTTCTCCAATCGAGGAAAACTGGAAGATACGGTTATCGTGGCCAATTTTGCTCGGGCCCATTACCACGACGTGAGGTCCGATAACAGTTCCCGATGCGATCTCGACGTCGGCTCCTATTACGCTATAAGCTCCGATCTCAACATCGGCCGCAATTTGTGCGCTGGCATCGATGATGGCGGTGTCATGTATCATTGATTTCGATCCTGGGCGGAACACATCATTTCAGCCTCGGCAACTACATCTCCGTTTATCCGCGCCTCACACTGGTACATGCCAATACCTCGCATATTGCGCTTAAGCGATATGTTCAAAACCAGTTGATCGCCCGGAACCACCTGCCCTCTGAATCGAGCCTTGTCGATGCCTACAAGCATGTAAAGCTTGGATTTATGAGCATCACCCATCGAAGAAAAAGCCAGTAACCCGGTCGCCTGGGCCATCGCCTCGAGAACCAAAACGCCTGGCATAATTGGCTGACCTGGGAAATGCCCCTGGAAAAAAGGTTCATTTATAGTGACATTTTTTATAGCCGTCAGACTCTTCCCCTCTTCGAATTCGTTTACTCGATCTATCAGTAAGAACGGATAACGATGTGGCAAGAGTTCCATCACCTTGTGAATATCAAGTTCCAAATCAATTCCTCAGTTTCAGTTAATGTAGGCCGCCAGGCATTATTTTTCCGATTTTTCGAGCTTCGCCACGGTCTGCGCGAGTTTATCCAATGATTTGTAACGTGCGTTACAGCGGTGCCAAAGGCTATTTTCCAACAACGGTGTACCGGATGAGTAGACCCCGGGTTCCTTTATATCCTTTGTGACCAGCGACATCGCCGTAATCGTCACATTATCCGTCACGGTCAAATGTCCCAGCACCACCGCTGCCCCCGAAATCTTACAGTGACATCCAATATTCGCGCTACCGGCTATTCCCACGCAGGCAGCTATCGCGGTATGTGCACCAATACGCACGTTGTGTGCTACCTGTATCTGATTATCGAGTTTGCACCCACGTTCAATAATCGTATCGTCCAACGCACCTCGATCGACGGTCGTATTGGCGCCAATTTCGACATCATCCTCGATTGTAACGCTACCAAGCTGTGGAACCTTCTCCCATCGCTGCTCATGCATGACCAGTCCGAAACCATCGGATCCAATCACGACGCCACTGTGGAGTATGCAGTGATCACCCAGATTAACAGCCGACCCCAGAGTAACTCGACTATGCAAATGGCACTGCCCGCCAATCTTCGCGGACCTTTCAATTATTGAACCTGCTCCTATCGAAGTTCCCGGACCGACTTCGACATCATCTTCTATCACGACTAACGCGCCAACAGTAACCCCCTTGCCAAGCCTGGCGGTATCGGCTACCACCGCGGTTGGATGTATATCGTCGCTATCCTGAGCTTGCGATTCAATGCCCAACGCCTTGATGGCCTCAACGAAGCTGTATTGAGGGTTGTCCGACAGCAATAGCGACTTGTTGCTAACATCTCCAGCTAACTCCGCTGTCAGGATGACGGCACTGCAATCGCTGGCATTGATATCGCCGAGGTATTTTCGGTCTTGAACAAAGCATAGTTCGCCGGCTAGCGCTGACTTTGGTGAGGCAACACCGTTTACCGCTAGTCCGGCATCACCCCGAAATTCGAGCCTCAATGCCTTGGCCAGTTGCTGCAGGTTTAGACTCATGATCTGTTAGCGTCTGGAATTGGCGTGGTATCAGTATATAAAAAGATGGCGAAAGCTATTGCGTTTCTTCACTGGAATCTGAAAGTTGCTTTAGCATCTCGATTGTCTGTGCCGTGATATCAATCTGATCAGATACATAGCTGACGCCTTCGGTAAGTATCAGATCGAATTTTTCATTATCACCCTGCATTTTTAATACGTTGGAGATAACCTGTTGCAATTCGCGAATCTCTTCGTTACGGCGCAGGTTCTGATCTTCGCGAAATTCCTGCTCGAGAAACTTTAACTGGCTAACCTTGAGCCTGATTTCGCGTTCGAGTTTACGACGTGCGTTAGCACTTAGTGCGCTATCCGTCTTCAATTGGTCTTCTAGCGCAAGGATTTCCTGTCGTTTTTGCTTTAACTGGGCTTCGCGTGGTTCGAATTCCGCTTTGAGGCGTTCTTCAACTTTACGGGCCTGTGGCGCTTCTTTCAGCACTCGCGCCGTATTCACAAAGCCGATTTTGTAAGCCGGCTCCTGGGCTGATGCCGTTTGAAATACAGCAAGTACTGTAAATACCAGGAATAAGTGCATTAACCTGTTCAATGTAGTCTCTAAAATACCGCGCCAAGTGAGAACTGAAATTCCTGGGTGTCATCTCCAGGTTCGTCGTTAATCGGAAATGCGTAGCTAAACTCGATCGGTCCAATAGCCGAAAACCATTTAGCCGACAAACCAACCGATTGTCTTAATTCGTCCGACTCGTAAGAATCAACATCGGCGAACACATTCCCGGCATCGAAGTATACCCCAAGCCTGAAGGTTTCTGAACTGCCGAGATATTCGATCGGAAACAGAATTTCCGTCGTGGTAATAACCTGCAAATTACCCCCAAGTGGGTCATTGTTACTATCCAATGGACCCAGGCTATTAAATTCATAACCTCTGACCGAGCGCACTCCACCGGCGGTAAACTTCTCGTAAATCGGTAGATCCTCCGTATCCCCATAACCGTCTCCGTAGCCTATCCTGCCTTTAAAGGTAAATGTGAAGGTGTCGGTTAAAGGGTATGCTGTCTGATGCCGATATCTCACTTTATAGTAATCCAGATCACCGGTATGTAGTTCAAGATTTATGCTGTTTAAATGCCCCGTGTCGGCAAAAATTCTCCGGTTACGTGTATCCTTCGAAAGCCTTATCGCGCCGAACAGGGTATTGTACTCATCACCATCAATTTCTGATCGCGGTGTCGATTCGTCGTATTCATCGCTATTGTCAATCACAAAATCGAACACTTCATCCGATGAGCCACTGGTGGTATCGAGTTTATTCTGCAAGACCCCAAGCTCAAGCCTGAGCGAATTGAACTCCGAAAGGGGGATCCCGTAATCGACAGAGAAGTTGATCCGGTCGATCAGGTAGTTACTGGTATTATTTTCCGATGAATCTGTTTCCGTAACAGAAAAATTAAAACCTCGGCTGATTCCGTCCGGGGTGTAATAAGGATTTTTATATCTAAAAGAGTAGCGCTCCGATGCTGAGGAATTATTAAACGTGAAATCGATCAAGTTACCGCTACCAAAAATGTTTTCGTGTGCAAAACCAAGATTCAAGACAGCGCCCTGGTTTTGGGAATAACCAAGACCGATTTGCAGGTTTCCAGAGAATCGTTCGCTCACTGCGACTTCGATGTCCACCTGGTCTTCCGTATCAGGTACTTTTTTCAAACTGAGGTTAACTGATCCAAGGAAATTTAGTCGTTGTAATCGGACTTTCGAGCGGTCGAATTTTGAACGCTGATACATCTCTCCTTCGAACTGACGCATTTCTCTGCGAAGCACGGTATCCCTGGTTTTCTCGTTACCGCTAAAACTGATATAGCGAATCCGCATTTTTTTACCCGGCACAATTATAAATCGCAATAGAACCGTTTTGTTTTGTTCATCGATTTCATTCGCAATCCTGACCTGGGCGAACGCATACCCGTCTTCACCCAGGCGTCTCTGCATAGATTCGATCACTCTATTAATTTTTTTACGAGAGAATATCTCGCCTTCACGGAAACTAATCAGGGCCCGCAGTTCCTCTGCATCGACAACCAGCTCGCCGCCAATTTCCATCTTGCTCATCACGTACTGCTCACCCTCGCGAATGCTGATAGAAATACTGATATCCTTTCGATCTGGACTAATGGTTATCTGTTGAGAAATGACCTCGAACTGGATAAAACCCCGGTCGAGATAAAATGACTTTAGTGACTCCAGATCGGCGGATAGCCGGGTACTGGAGTAATCATCAGATGCAAACATACCCGCACTGGAGGGTTCAAGCTCGAAAGAATCGAGTAATTCGTCCTCATCGTAGTTCTGATTACCAGTGATATTGATTGATTTTATGGTCGCTGAAATTCCTTCAGATATGGTGATATCTATCGCCACACGATCTTCATCCAGAACACGCCAGTTGGCTTCAATTCGAGCGGCATATTTTCCGAGTGAGTAATAAATCTGCTGCAACTCGAGCTCAAGCTTTTCGAGCTGGTTTTCATTGAAAATTCTGCCCTTGGACATACCGACCTGATCCAGGGCCTGCTCCAGCGCTTCATCTTCGATATCTTCGTTACCTTCAAAATTGACTTCTGCAATCGACGGTCGCTCCACCACCTTGATAATTAAAGTATTATCGCTCCTTAGCAACTCTATATCGTCAAAGAAACCGGTGGAGTAAAGTTCACGGATGAGTTCGGGTGTACGTTCTGTATCGAGTGACTCACCGACATTTATCGGAAGATAGCTGAAAACGGTACCTATCGTTATTTTCTTGTTACCGATAACCTCTATGCTATCGACAACAAAGCTGTCGGCCTGTGCCCAACAAGATATTAACCACAGTGCCAAAGCACTGACCCGGATAAAAACTCTCAAAATTACTCTACCAGGCGCAGTAAATCGTTATAAATGGCAATCGACATCAGGCAGAACAAAAGCAAAATACCAATTTTTTGGCCGATAATCTCCGTTGCCTCTGACACTGGGCTGCCTTTTATAGCTTCGATTAAATAGTAAAACAAATGGCCGCCATCAAGCATCGGCACCGGCAACAGGTTTAGAACGCCCAGACTAATGCTGATGATTGCAAGGAAACCCAGGAATGGCTCTAGACCGATGCGTGCTGAAATCCCGGCATAGTGGGCGATCGTAATCGGACCACTCAGGTTTCTGACGCTGGCCTCTCCGGTTACCAGCTTACCCAGTACCCGAAGTGTAAGCCAGGTCATACCCCAGGTTTTACTCAGGGCTTCCGCCATGCCTTCCAGTGGCCCATAACGCTCGGTTACCATCATTTCGAGACGAATCGATTCAGGAATTTCGACCCGGTTGCGAACACCGATGTAGCCAAATGTTTCTCCCGCTTCAGTGCGAGTTCGTGGAGTTATTCTCAGCTCAAGTTCCTTCCCCTCGCGTAATATCCTGAGCCGCATTTCGACACCGGCATTATCACGAATAATTGTGACCCACTGCTGGGCGCTTTCGATCGTAATATTATCAAGCGATAAAATCTTGTCCTCTGCGTTCAGTCCGGCCTCCTGCGCGGCACCATCGGGCAGCACTTCGGCGATAATAGGGGGGATCTTCGGCCTCCAGGCAGACATTCCGAGGTCTCGCATCAAATCAATTTGCTCTTCCTGCAGCAGCTCCAGCTCCCTGATATCAATCACCTTATCTTGAATTTGCAAATCCTGGCCTTGCACCCGCAAAATAATCTGGTCTGCACTCACCGATTCTTCCAACATTGCAAAGCGGGCACGTTCCCAACTCCGGGTCTCGACTCCATTGACCGCGAGTATAAGATCACCTTGCTGAACGCCAGCTGTATAGGCTGGGCTGGGATTGTTGATTTCGCCGATAACCGGTTTTACTCCGTTCACACCCACCAGAAAAATCAGATAGTAGGCGACAATGGCAAACAGGAAGTTGAATACCGGTCCAGCTGCCACGATCGCGAAGCGACTCCATAATGGCTTTCGATTAAAGGCGCGCTCGAGTTCATGTTCCGCAACCTCGCCTTCACGTTCGTCGAGCATCTTGACATAACCACCAAATGGTACAGTAGCAATCACATACTCGGTTTCATCTGCACCCGCTTTCCTCAACCACAACGGCTTGCCAAAACCCACCGAAAATCGCAACACCTTGACACCCAGCTTGCGAGCAACCCAGAAATGACCAAATTCATGCACGGTTACCAGTACACCGATGGCAACTATGAAGGCGAGAATGCTATATATAAGGTTAAGGAAATCCATCATACTCAGGTCCGTAGTTCAACCAGCTGACGTGCCAGTTCACGCGCATTAAAATCAGCTTGCATAATACTGTCCAGCTCATCGGCCGGTTCAGTTGTCGATTGTTCCATGACTTTGGTAATCAATCTTGGAATCTCGGTAAATTTGATCTGTCTGCTCAAAAAATGTTCAACCGCAATCTCGTTGGCGGCATTTAGTACCGTCATGCTGGTACCACCCTGATTCCATGCCTCTCGCGCCAGCTTGAGGCATGGATAACGTTCCTCGTCGGCGAGTGTGAAGTCTAACTGGCTCACCTGCAACAAGTTCAATGGTTCAACCCCACTTTCGATACGATCCGGCCAGGCCAGTGCATTGGCTATAGGTGTGCGCATATCGGGATTTCCCATTTGCGCGATTACCGACCCATCATTATACGCAACCATCGAGTGAACAATGCTTTGCCGATGCAACAAAATATCAACATCGTCTTGATCTACAGCAAACATCCAGCAAGCTTCGATTAATTCAAGCCCCTTGTTCATCATGGTAGCCGAATCTACGGAAATTTTAGGGCCCATGTCCCAGTTCGGATGAGCGCAGGCCTGTTCCGGGGTGACATCTTCGAGGGATTCAGCGTCAATATCCCGAAACGGCCCACCCGAACCGGTGAGAATAATTTTACGTACTCCCTTCTCGGTCACGCTCTTGCTGATAGATCCCGGTGGCAGGCATTGAAAAATAGCATTATGCTCGCTATCAACCGGTAACAGCTCCGCACCATATCGCAGAACTTCATCCATGAACAAGGCACCGGCCATCACCAGGGCTTCCTTATTGGCGAGCAATACGCGTTTGCCTGCACGCACCGCGGCCAGTGTTGGCATCAATCCCACCGCACCGACAATGGCAGCAACAACAACATCGACTCCCTCAGCTGCTGCCACTTCATCCAGCGCGGTTTCGCCGGCCAGGACCTCCGTGGGCAGATCCTGTATCGCCTGTTGCAGAAGCTGCGCACTTTCCACATCACGCATCACGGCAAAGCGAGGCGTGAATTGGCGGCACAATTGCAGCATTTTCTGATGATTGTTATTCGCTGTTAGCGCATAGAGGGCGTATCGATCAGGGTGACGGGCTATGATATCGAGCGTTGACTGCCCGATTGATCCGGTAGCACCAAGCATCGTAATCTGCTTCACAACGAGCCCGCCAAAAAGGTTCCGGCGACAAACACCGGCGACGCTGCAATAACACTATCAATGCGATCCAGCACCCCACCATGCCCCGGCAGTAACTTGCCGCTATCTTTCACACCGGCTTCTCGTTTCAGGACGCTTTCAAATAAATCTCCAACCACCGATATCAGTGAAGTCGCCACGCTGATCAAGAAAAACTGAACCCACCCGAAACCCCAGCCCGAACTAATCTGGTAGATACAGACCATCCATAACAAGTTTGCAACCAGGCCGCCGTAAAAACCTTCCCAGGTCTTGCCCGGGCTGATGGCCGGCGCCAGTTTACGTTTACCAAAGCGTCGTCCGCTGAAATAGGCGCCGATGTCGGCTATCCAGACAAGGCTAAACATGTAGAGCAACATTTCCCCACCATAGACGTAATGCAGGTATATCAGGCCATGCAAGCAGATCCACAGCAGGTCCAGCCCCAATCCAAGTATGAGTATACGCGCCAGTAGCGGTAAACTGCCGCTATGCCGATAGGCAATCAAGCCGAAGGTAATTAATATCCAAAGCACCAGACCCGCCAGCGACTGCCAGTAAATCAATATTGGATTAACCAGCGCCAGTGACCACCAGAAAAGCACGACAAACAAGCCCGAGGCTATTACAGCAGGTAAAGTGGGTGGTTTGATCGTGAGCATCAACAATTCTCGAGTCGCAGCAAACAACATTACTGCGAACAGGATGCTAATCCAGAGCGTGTTGGGTATCGAAATAGTGCCGATTACCACGATTGCGAGCACAATTCCGGTGATAATCCTTTGCTTAAGCACTAGTTTGCAGCCTCTATTTGTTCACCCGTTTTGCCATAACGACGCTGCCTTTGAGCATACTCTGTTAACGCCGCACGCATATCACTGTCAGAAAATTCCGGCCATAACCGGTCACAAAAATAAAGCTCTGCATAGGCGAGCTGCCATAGCAGGAAATTACTGATCCTGTGCTCGCCACCGGTACGGATAAATAAATCGGGGTCGGGGCTGTCACCCAGCGAAAGTTCCCGCCTGAAAACCCGCTCATCAATTTGCGACGGGGATATTTCGCCGTCAGCGACCTGCTCGGCCAGGGTCCGGGTAGCGTTGACGATATCCCATTGACCGCCATAGTTAGCCGCAATATTGAGTGTCATAACACTGTTACTGTCGGTTATTGCTTCCGTTTCGCTGATCTTCTGTTGCAGGTCTTCAGAAAACATGGCCCGGTTACCGATAAAGCGAATGCGGATGCCTTTCTCATTTAACTCGTCGGTGTATTTCTGCAACGACTGCATGAACAGTTCCATCAGGCTGTTTACCTCTTCGTCGGGGCGATTCCAGTTTTCACTGCTGAATGCGAACAGGGTAAGATGCTTGATTCCAGCACCTGCAAAGAACTCTACCGCGTGTCGCGTCGTTTCGACGCCCTGACGATGACCGAAGCCGCGCGGCATCAACCTTTTCTTTGCCCAGCGCCCGTTGCCATCCATGATGATACAAACGTGGTTGGGAATTGATCCCTGTGGTTGCGAAGTCATGATCCCGTATCGATACCGTGATCATATCTCCATCAGTTCTTTTTCTTTGGTTTGCAACAGCGACTCGATTTCGTCGGTAGACTGATTTGTTACCTGCTGCACGAGATCCTCGCCTCGCCTTTCCTCGTCTTCGGAAATATCCTTATCTTTCAACAGGGTTTTTAAATCGTTGTTAGCGTCTCGACGAATGTTTCTGACCGCAACGCGCGCGTTTTCGGCCAGTTCGCGCACCACCTTGACCAGTTCCTTACGACGTTCCTCGGTGAGTGGTGGCATTGGCACTCGAACCACAGTGCCCGCGGTGGTCGGGTTAAGCCCAAGGTCCGAGGTCATAATCGCCTTTTCTATCACCTGCACCATGCTTTTATCCCAAGGGGTAACCGCAAGCGTACGTGCATCTTCCACGGTTATATTAGCAGCCTGCCCAACCGGAACCTCGCTGCCATAGAAATCAACCGTAATATGATTAAGTAAGCTCGGGTGAGCACGGCCGGTTCTTATTTTGCTGAGCTCGGCTTTAAAGGCTTCGATGCTCTTGCTCATTCGATTGCGCGCGTCTTGCTTGATATCTTCTATCATTGTTCTGCCTCTTTCCGGGTAACCCGGGTTCCTACCTGTTTGCCTTTTGCCAGGTCGATCAAAGCGCCTGGCTGATTGATGTCGCAAACCACCAGATCTAACGCATTATCATTACATAAAATCATCGCTGCAACATCCATGACCGCAAGCCGCTGATCGATAGCCTGATCGAAATTCAGATGTAAATATCGCACCGCGTCGGCATGTTTGACTGGATCCCGATCGTAAATTCCGTCGACCTTGGTTGCCTTGATCAATAAATCGGCCTTAATTTCAATTGCCCGCAGGCTGGCGCCGGTGTCGGTGGTAAAATAAGGACTACCGGTGCCGGCAGCAAATATAATAATCTCGCCGGCAGCGATACGACGACGGGCATCACGTTGGGTATAAAATTCACAAACCTGTGGCATATCGAGACCGGACATGACTGCAGAACTGGCACCACGACGCTGTATCTGGTCATTCAGCGCCAATGCATTCATTACCGTTGCCAGCATCCCCATTTGATCAGCGGTAACACGATCGAGTCCGTTTACTGCCAGGCTGGCTCCGCGCATCAAATTGCCACCACCGACAACGCAACCGATTTCGACCCCATTATCGTGTAATTGGATTAGCTCCAGCGCGAGCTTTTCGATCATTTCCGGATCGATACCCGATTCGTACTTGCCCAGCAGCGCTTCACCGCTAAGCTTTATCAAAATACGTTTATGTTTGATTGTCGTCATAGGATTATGAGTCGCCCTTCCAGTGGTTTTTGACTTCATTTACTCCGCAAAAACAAGGCAAATGACCGCAAACGCGGAGTTTATCGATAATGTCGCGCCATTATAAGGCCATTATTAAACTTAAGCAGTCACCCGCAGGGAGACCAGGCAAAAAAAAGCCGCGAAAATCGCGGCCTTTTCCAGCGTCATGCATTTAGCTGTGACGCCACTTCGGCGGCAAAGTCTTCAACTTTTTTCTCGATACCCTCTCCCACTTCGTAGCGGATAAAACCTGTGACCGAGGCCCCGGCATCCGACAACAGCTTGCCTACCTTTTGATCAGGATCCTTGACAAAAGGTTGCCCCAGCAGGGTCACTTCTGCCAACAACTTTTCGAGCCTGCCCTGGATCATCTTTTCGATAATTTCAGCCGGCTTGCCGCTGGACTCAGCCTGGGCGACTAAAATCGATTTTTCTGATTCGATAAATTCAGTCGGTACCGAATCCTGGTCGACAAATTGCGGATTGACCGCTGCCACGTGCATGGCAATATCGCGAGCCAGATCGGTGTCGGCACTGGAATCAACTAGCACGCCAATACGCGCACCATGCAGATAAGAAGCAATTGAAGCGCTGGATTCCAGAATTTCAAATCGACGTACCTGGATATTTTCACCAACCTTGGCGATAAGCGCCTGGCGCGCCTCTTCGACACTCTGACCGCTTGCCAACGTCATTGTAGCCAACGCATCGACAGATGCCGGTTTGTGCTGAGCCACGGTAGTTAAAACCTCATCGGCGAAGGCCTGGAAGTTTTCATCCTTGGCGACAAAATCGGTTTCCGAATTTATCTCAAGGATTACTGCTGTCTTGCCATCGTCGCTGACCATTGCCTTGATTGCGCCGTCAGCCGCGACACGACCGGCCTTTTTATCAGCCTTTGCCGCGCCGGATTTACGCATGAGCTCTGCAGCCGCGTCGATATCACCGTCCGTTTCGACCAATGCCTTTTTACATTCCATCATGCCCGAACCGGTTCGTTCACGCAGTTCCTTAACTAGAGATGCTGTTATTGCCACTTCGATACCTCAAAAATTTCCTGTTACTGGAGACTGGCACCAGGTTAATCTTTACTGGCAGCCTTCTTGGTAGCTGCCTTTTTAGTTGCTGCCTTCTTCACCGCTGCCTTTTTAGTTGCCGCTTTCTTGGTCGCGGCCTTCTTCACCGCTGCCTTTTTAGTCGCTGCTTTCTTGGTTGCGGCCTTCTTCACTGCTGCTTTCTTGGTCGCCGCGGATTTTGTTACAGACTCGGCAGTAGCCTTCTCGGGTGCTGCAGCAACCTCATCAGATGCTGCGGCCTCCTTTTCAGCTTCCGGGGCTGGTTGCTCGGTTACTTCGTCAGCGACCGCCGCCGCTTCTACTTCGGCCTCAACAGGCGCTTCAAGCAAGCTTGATTCGTCTTCCTTGTTCTCGCTTGCGGGCTGTTTCTCAGGGGCAGCTTTGCGAGCAGTAACCTTTACCGAGGGCTTGGTTTTGGCTGATTTCTCTTCTTCAATTTCGATCAACTCATCGTCGCCATCGGCGCTGCTGACAATACTCTGTTTACCTTCCAGGATCGCATCTGCCACCAGTTTGGTATAAAGCTTGATAGCACGCATCGAATCATCGTTACCGGGCACAATGTAATCTATGTTGTCGGGTGAATTATTGGTATCGACAACGCCAACAACCGGAATGCCAAGTTTGGCGGCTTCCTGTACAGCGATTTTTTCATAGCCGACATCGACTACAAACAATACATCGGGTAAACCACCCATCTCCTTGATGCCGCCCAGTGTCTTGTGAAGTTTCTCCTGCTCGCGTGATAGTTGAAGGATTTCCTTTTTGCTTATTTTTTCATAGCTATTGCTCTCAGCCATCTCTTCAAGTTCCTTGAGACGCTTGATCGACGCTCGCACGGTTCTGAAATTGGTTAACATACCACCCAACCAGCGATGATTAACAAAAGGCATGCCACAGCGTTGCGCTTCCTCTTTTATTGAATCGCTGGCAGCACGCTTGGTGCCGACAAACATGACTTTGCCTTTCTTGGAAGCGACCTTGCCCAGGTAATTGACCGCATCCTTGCACAATGGCATGGTTTGTTCGAGATTAATGATATGGATCTTGTTGCGCTCGCCAAAAATAAAGGGAGCCATTTTTGGGTTCCAGAAACGGGTTTGATGACCGAAATGCACGCCCGCTTCCAACATTTCACGCATGGTGACGTTAGACATAAGTTTCTCCAGATGTCTGCTGGACAGTCTTGATAAGGACTATCCCGGGTTAAGCCTCCACATACCCGACGCCTACGACCTGCTCTCTGGTAAAATGCAGGCACCCATAAGCGCGTTATGGCATGTGTGTGTCGTTTAAAACATCAATCTATTCGATGTTTTGTTTAATTTTGCCTGGCTGTTGCCGAAGGCGCGCGCTTTATACCATAATCCCGTATTCTCAACAACCAATTAGCCATGTTTTTATGGGTGTAACGATCAAATCCAGCGAAGAAATAGAAAAAATGCGCGTTGCCGGGCGTCTTGCAGCCGATGTATTACGCATGATCGAACCCCACGTCGAAGCTGGGGTTACGACGCAGCAGCTCAATGACATTTGCCATGATTTCATGGTCAATCAACAGGCTGTCGTGCCCGCGCCGCTGAATTACCGGGGCTTTCCGCGTTCTATATGCACTTCCGTCAATCACGTGGTCTGTCATGGCATTCCTGCGGAAAAGAAGCTGAAGAATGGCGATATCATCAACATTGATATAACCGTGATCAAGGATGATTACCATGGCGACACCAGCCGCATGTTTCTGGTCGGCAAACCCACTGTGCAGGGACAACGGATTTCGCGCATCGCCTACGAATGCATGAAAATTGGTATTGAAATGATCAAACCCGGCGTGCGCCTGGGCGATATCGGTCACGCAATTCAACAACATGCGGAAAAGAATAACTGCAGCGTGGTACGCGAATATTGTGGGCACGGAATCGGCAGGGTTTTTCACGAAGATCCCCAGGTATTGCACTATGGCAAACCGGATACCGGTCTGGTGCTCGAACCCGGGATGACTTTCACCGTAGAGCCGATGATCAACCTGGGCAAACGCCATGTCAAACTGCTGCCTGATGACTGGACCGTCGTTACCAAGGATCATAGCCTTTCCGCGCAGTGGGAGCACACCAACCTGGTCACCGAAAACGGTTTCGAAGTATTGACGTTGCATCCCGATTTTGGATTCTGAATCTGTGACCGATGTCATCGAGCCATTCCTGAGACAAGCACAGCAAGGCGATACGCTGGATGCAGGAACGATCGCAAAAGGACTAATTACTGCCCGCGAGCAGATCTATCATGAGTTTGACAAGGGCGTCGCCGTTCAGAAGCTGATTCATGACACCTCGCAACTAATCGATCAGGTGCTCGAATTCTGTTTTCTTCATTTCATCGGTAATAGCAAGCAGTGCCATTGCAGCCTGTTGGCAGTAGGAGGCTTTGGGAGGTCGGAACTGCTACCCGGCTCTGACATCGACCTGATGATTCTGCTCGATAAGAGGGCGAATAAAGCTCAGCAGCAGGAACTCTCGACCTTTTTAACCTTTTTATGGGATATAGGTCTCGAGGTCGGCCACAGCGTACGTACCATCAGGGACTGTGCTCGGGAAGGCAGAGCCGATATTACGGTAATGACCACTATGCTCGAATCACGCCTTATTTATGGCAACGAAAAGCTGTATCAAAAATACCAGTTGGCGATATCTCCAAAAAAGATGTGGTCATCGCGCAAATTTTTCGAGGCCAAGCTGGAAGAGCAGCACAATCGCCACCTGCGCTTTAATGACACCGCTTATAACCTTGAACCCAATATCAAGGAGGGCCCGGGTGGCCTGCGCGATATCCAGATTATAGGCTGGGTAGCAAAGCGGCATTTTGATGCACAATCCTTTGCCGAACTGGTCGAACATGGATTTCTGACTGAAGCAGAATTTGATTTGCTCGATGCGGGTCAGCAACACCTGTGGCGGGTGCGGTTTGCACTACATCGTCTTGCCGGGCGTCGGGAAGACCGTCTCCTGTTCGACTACCAGAAAAAAATTGCTGAAGAATTCGGCTTCAAAGCGGGTGAACATAACCTGGCCATCGAACAATTCATGCAG
>CALJYH010000148.1 GCA_937984095.1 uncultured Gammaproteobacteria bacterium
TGAAACCGGTCATCCGTGGATAACCTTCAAGGACCCATGCAATATCCGCTCACCGCAGCAACATGCCGGTGTCGTGCATTCGTCTAACCTCTGTACCGAGATCACTCTGAATACCTCTGATACAGAAATCGCGGTCTGCAATCTGGGCTCGGTAAACCTGCCTCAGCATGTCGACGAAAACGGACTGAACCTCGCGAAGCTCGAGCAAACTATTAATACCGCGATGCGCATGCTTGATAACGTGATTGATTACAATTACTACAGTGTGCCGCAGGCACGCACCTCCAACCTGCGACATCGCCCGGTTGGACTTGGCATCATGGGTTTTCAGGATGCCTTATACAAGCAACATATTCCCTATGCCTCGGAAGGCGCAATCGATTTTGCCGATGAATCGATGGAAGCGGTCAGTTACTACGCGATCCAGGCCTCGACACAACTCGCAGAGGAACGTGGCACCTATTCCAGCTACCAGGGATCACTCTGGAGTCAGGGCATCCTGCCAATCGATTCGGTAACGCGGCTGCGCGAAGTTCGTGGCGACTACCTGCAACAGGACGACAGTTCACGCATGAACTGGGACAGCCTGCGCCAACGTGTCATGAGCATCGGCATGCGTAATTCGAACACGATGGCGATTGCACCAACCGCGACCATTTCGAATATCTGTGGTGTCAGCCAGTCAATCGAACCGATTTACCAGAACCTGTTTGTCAAATCAAACCTGTCTGGTGAATTTACCGTGGTTAATCCTTATCTGGTTGATGACTTGAAGCAACACGGCCTGTGGGACGATGTCATGGTCAACGATCTGAAGTATTACGATGGCAGCGTGCAGAGCATCGATCGGGTGCCGGAAGAGTTGAAAGCTATTTATGCGACCGCGTTTGAAGTCGATTCCCGCTGGTTGGTCGAAGCAGCATCACGCCGGCAAAAATGGATCGACCAGGGACAATCGCTCAATCTTTATATGGCCGAACCATCCGGCAAAAAGCTCGACAACCTGTACAAGTTGGCCTGGGTGCGAGGCCTGAAGACCACCTATTACCTGCGTTCGCTGGGAGCGACCGCAGTTGAGAAATCTGCGATCGAGACGCCCGAACCAGCATTGGAATCCGAGCCTAAAGTTTGCTCGATTCTCGACCCAGATTGTGAAGCATGTCAGTAACCAGAATTTAGATAAGTACGCAGGAGAACAGTATGTTGAATTGGGATGAACCATTAAGCCCACAAGCACCAAGAGCACCGGAACCGGCAATGGAGGTGCCTGTGATAAATGCAGAACCGGCGGTTACACCGCTTGTGCGCGAGATTCCGCTTGCAGATACCGGTGCCGGCGAAACATCCCAAACTACGTCGGCCCCTGTTACGGCGAAACCGATAAATCCAGAAGACAAGCGAGTTGTAAACGGTCTTGCCGATATCAACCAGCTGGCGCCGTTCAAGTACCCCTGGGCCTGGGAATACTTTCTTAACGCCAACAAGAATCACTGGACTCCGCTCGATATCAACATGACCCAGGATGTGCACGATTTCCAGCACAAATTGACGCTGGAAGAACGCCATGTCTATGAAAATGTACTGTCTTACCTGACGACGTCGGATATTCTCGCAATGCGTAATATCGGGCTTGCGGTGATGGAGAAAATGTCGGCACCCGAATTGCAGATTTACCAGGCGCGCCAGGTTTATGAAGAAGCGATGCACACCTGGACTTACCAGCACTGCATCGAATCCCTGGGACTCGACCAGGGTGAAATTTACAACCGTTACCGCGTAGTTCCGGAAATACACCACAAAATCCAGATGTGTAACAGGCGCCTTGATTCGGTGCTGCGTCCGGACATCGACCTGAAAGATCGTGATGAACTCGAAAACTTCGTACTCGCTTATACTTTTTTCGCCGGCGTGTTTGAAGGCACCTGGTTTTACAATGGCTTCAGCCCGATTTTTGCATTACAGCGGCGCGGGCTTATGAAAGGTACCGCAGAACAATTCCAGTACATCATGCGTGATGAAGTACTGCATGCTTCCTTTGGCATCCGCGTCTGCAAGCAAATCATACTGGAAGAAAATATCAAGCTTGATCCAAGGGTGATCCAGCAAATGTGGGAAGAAGCCGAAGCCGCGGAGATGCAGTACGCGAATTATCTGTTACCGGATCCAATCCTGGGATACAGCGCCGAAGATCATATAGCGCAGTTTCGCTTCATCGCCAATCGCCGCGCCAACAAACTGAACCATGCGATTCCATTCCCGGGTGCTGAAAACGCATTACCGTGGCTGGATGAACAGGCTAACCTGAAAAAGGAGAAAAACTTTTTTGAGACCCGCGTGACCGAGTATCAAACCGGTGGCGCATTAAACTGGGACTAGCAATAACCGAATCAGAGTTACACGCGCTCTTCGGTTGTAACCTTGGGCCAGGATACCGGGATACCCCATATCCCGTTACCTGGCCATTTTTTTGGGCGACAATTCAAACAAATAATCAAAACAAACACTCAGATAACTGGGCACAGCTTTCGCTAACGACCCTTCTCGGACGTTCATGATTCAAATTGAATAAAGTTATGAGGGAGTAATTCATTTTTCGGCTTGGTTTTCAAAAGCAACTGTCTTGTAATCGGTAAGCCCGAAGTCTGTCTACTCGTTCCGGCACCATTTTTCTATATCCAGATCACGGACGCGATGCTTTCCTTCGATCACATCGGATCGCGCATCGCGACCAATTCGTCGTAGAGCGTTTGCGGTATATT